>NZ_JMKI01000034.1 GCF_000712295.1 Synergistes jonesii
TCGGCAGAATTCGATCCGTCATTCGCGAAATCATTTCAGCAGAGGCATCCACACCGTAGATAGACTGCAGGTGAGCCGAGATATCCCGGGTCGTCATGCCTTTTGCATACATGGACAGGACSTGATCCTCTATATTTGAGMTMTCGGTCTGGTTCTTTTTGACTGACTGCGGTTCGAAGTCACCCTTGCGGTCTCTGGGGACGTCGATCGGGATATCTCCGGCCGAAGAGGTGACTGTTTTAGGGCTGTAGCCGTTGCGGCTGTCATCTGTATGCTTGTTCTTGTAGTCATATTTGCTGTAACCGAGATGGTCATCCATCTCGGCTTCCAGCATCTGCTGGATCGTATCTCCGAGAAGATCCCTCAGCATAGCCTGTACGTCCTGGGCGTCTTCCGGTTTGTAGTGGGAAAGGAGACTCTGAATAAGCGCTTTTCTTTCCGGTGTCAGTTTTCTCTGTCTTGCCATAAAAATATCCTCCTGGATTGAATTTATCTTAACACCAATCCAGGAGGCTTGCTTTCTTCTCTATGGAGTTTACACAGAATTTGTTATACTCTCACGTACTGTCACATATCACAAAAAACAAAGACTGCACATGTCCCTCCTGCCTCTCCAGACAGATGAGGGAGTACCTTAAAAAACAGCAATCATAACTATAGCCCTTTGCGAAAGCGGTGGGCTATGCCTTATGTCCTGCTATTCCGCCTTGGCAGTGGAAATCGCAGAGAGCATAAGTATTATGGCAAACCGTTCTCCAGCCCGTCCAGCTCATCCGCGTACCACTGCATCATCCGCGCCCTCTCCGGCAGCATCGTCGTCTCGTTATACGCCGCGCGGACCGAATTGCCCTCTACATGCGCGAGCTGAAGCTCTATAGCGTCCGGGCTCCACAACCCCGACTCATTAAGCAGCGTAGAGGCCATTCCGCGAAAGCCGTGCGCCGTCATCGCGTCAGCGCCGAAACCCATAGAGCGGATGGCGATCCGCACCGTGTCCGCGCTCATCGGGCGCGACGCCCCGCGCTCAGACGGAAAGACGAACCTGCCGGCAAGTCCCGCCGCATCGATGCGTCCCTTCTGATCCATAAGCAGTTCGACCACCTGCTTCGCCAGCGGCACGATATGCGGCCGCCTCATCTTCATCTTTTCTGCCGGAATGCGCCATACGGCGCGCTCCAAATCAAACTCGCCCCACTCCGCCATCCGGACTTCACCGGGACGACAGAAAGTATACGCCGAAAACAGCAGAGCGTTGCGCACGCGCGGGCGCGGATACCCTCTGATGCTCCGCATCAGGACCGAAACCTCCCGGGCGTCCGTCACCCTCGCGAAATGCTTCGTGCGGACCGGCGCCAGCTTCCCTGCTAAAATGGCCGTAGGATCCCCCTGCACATAAAAAGGCATCGCATACTTAAAAACCTGGCTGAAAACATTCAGCACCCGATGCGCCGTCTCAAAATGCCCCCTGCCCTCCGCCTCGCGGCAGACCGCCAAAATCTCCGGCCCAGTTATCGTGGCCAGCGCGCGCCCCTTGAACTTCGGCAGGACGTAATCGTCGAGCCAGCGGCGGACGCGCGCCCTGTGCCCTTCGGAAAAACCGGAAATGCGCACCCGGTACCACTCCTCCGCGATCTCGGACAAAAGCACCCCCTCCACCGCGGGGGAGAAACAGGCGATCCCCGCCTCCCGCTTCTTAACTGCCAGCAGCTCCCGCGCCCGCCTCAAAGACACGTCGGGCCACTTGCCTATCGACACCTTCTTCCTCTTGCCGCCGGCCTGCGATACGAACCACCAATACTTCTGCCCTCCGGGCACGACCTCAAGATAAAGCCCGTCCCTGTCGGCTCTAATAAAGCGCTGCGCCTTCGGCTTCATACTCTGCACAGACAACTCGGTCAGCAACCGCGTCCCCTCCCGGTCAAGCACTAAAACGGCCCTTATAGTGCCGAATATCAAAGCTTTTAGTGCTGATTTAAGCTTGGCAGGCTTTGATACACTTTGACAGGCTTGACATGCCGCCAAAAACAAAAAAGCCCCGCCGTTCTTGATTATAACAGGCGTTTGACAGCCTTGACAAGCCGGCGGGGCGTCAAAAAAGGCCCCCTTGCGGGGGCTTGATATTCCAAATGGAGCCGACTCCCGGACTCGAACCGGGGACCCCATCCTTACCATGGATGTGCTCTACCTACTGAGCTAAGTCGGCGTCTGTCGTTCATCAATAAAAATGGTGGTAGGAGTTGGATTTGAACCAACGTAGGCTCTCGCCGACAGATTTACAGTCTGTTGCCTTTGACCACTCGGCCATCCTACCGCCCTAAGCGCGCCGCGACCGGCGTACGCAAAGAATTTTACCGTATATCGGGCGTTTGTCAAGATAGACAGACGCATGACAACCGCCGAGCGGCACGGAAAATGCGGAGCCTGATAAAAAATTTTTCTTCCTGCGCACATCTGTCAGCCGAGCGCGAATGGTTATCGGGCGCAGGCGTCATCGACTTTCGGTACATATGCCCGGTATAGAGCCGCCGCTTAAGTCGTTTTTCTTTCGTTTCCAAAAGCGCGCGAGGACGCTTTGCAAGAGCTCTGCGTCTTGTGCAGCGGCGCGATTGAGCCGCTAAGACGCAGGAATGCGCGGCACACTTTATCTTGACGCGCCCTGCTTGGCGCGACGCCTACTCCCTCTCGATGCCCGTCGCGCCGTTTTATAACCATAGTTTTGAAATTAGCAATAATCTGCCTTTATGTACAAACAATAATTGCCTTGACAAATGGTATAATAGGGTGTAAAAATTACGAGATTTGCAGGACATCAGGGGGTTGATGATCGGGGTAAGCTTATGTTAAGCTGTAGAGACAAGCGGATAGTTCTTTCAGAAATATAAAAAATGCACTAATTTTAAAGGAGAGTATTGTAATGGCGGTAACAGATTCAATGCAGAAAAAGATATTAATGGGGATCATCGCGGTTCTTGTAATAATAGGCGGCATCTACTTCGTGGGGAACACAAACAAGGGGTCTCAGTTGAGTTCTGACGGATCCGCTGAATACAAGCAGGGAGTTGCTCTTTCAAATGAAGGTAAATTTAAGGAAGCGCTTGAGCAGTACGAAAAATCAGCAGAGAGGGGTAATATGCCTGCGGCCTATATGGCCGGCATGTACCTCACACACGGACGCGCCGGTATCGAAAAAGATATCACAAAGGGTTTGTCTTATCTGAAAAAAGTTGCCGACGCAGGAGGTAAGAACGCAGCTTACGCTTTAGGAAAGGCTTATATGGATCCTCTTAAAGGCGTAAAAAGAGACTATGCCACCGGAATAAAATACATAAAAATGTCCGCTGAAAAAGGGCACGGTACGGCAATGTATGTGCTCGGCATTTACTATGAAATTGGCAAGGGCGTCGAAAAAGACAAACAGCAGGCGATAGAGTGGCTGGATAAGGCCGCTAAGACGTCTAAGGTAAGTTCTATAAGAACGAAGGCCGCTGCGCGCGCGGACAGACTCCGCAGCGCACAATAAGTGTTAGTACACGTTAAAGATAAAGAGACTATAACGGCTCTATATGGAAAATCCTGCATATAGAGCCGTTGTCTTGTTCTGCCTCTGATATTTTTTAGAGCAGTTTTTGTGTGATAACGTGATAATATTTAAGTTGATATGGAAATCTCGAAGGTGGGGAAAAGCTTCTTGGAAAATCAAAAGAGATATCTTGTTACCGGCGCGGCGGGGTTTATAGGAAGTAATCTTGTTCGTTTCCTTATCTCAAAGGGACATAGGGCGGTCGCCTACGATAAACTGACCTACGCCGGCAATTATTCGTCGCTCAAGGGGCTTCCGGAAGAGAGCTTCGCGTTTGTAAAGGGGGATATATGCGATACGCACGCCGCCTTTGATTCGCTTGAAAAATACAACATTTCTTCCATTTTCCACCTGGCCGCCGAAAGCCATGTCGACCGTTCGATAGACGCTCCCGCCGACTTCATAGAAACGAATATAAAAGGCACGTTTTCGATGCTGACCGCCGCGCGCAAATATTATGAGTCTTTAGGCGGCGCCGCAAAGGCCAGCTTCCGCTTCCTTCATATTTCTACCGACGAAGTTTACGGCAGCCTCGGTGAAAGCGGCTACTTCGCAGAAGATACCCCATACGCGCCGAACTCTCCCTATTCGGCGTCGAAGGCTTCGTCGGATCACCTTGTGCGCGCGTGGCATCATACATTCGGTCTTCCCGTGCTCACGACGAACTGCTCCAACAACTACGGGCCGAGACAATTCCCCGAAAAGCTGATACCGCTCATCATACATAAAGCGCTGAACGGAGAGGAACTACCGATATACGGCGACGGGAAAAATATAAGAGACTGGCTTTTCGTGGACGATCACTGCTCCGCCCTTTATACGGTAATGGCAAAAGGCATGCCTGGAGAAACGTACAACGTCGGCGGAAATTGCGAGAAGCAGAATATAGAGATAGTCCATATCATATGCTCAATACTGGACGAACTGCGTCCGAAAAAAAGCGGCAGTTACGCTTCGCAGATCGTCTTTGTAAAAGACCGACCAGGGCACGACAGGCGCTACGCTATAGACGCATCGAAGATAAAGCGCGAGCTTGGTTGGCAGCCGTTAGAAACCTTCGACAGCGGCATAAGAAAGACAATAATCTGGTATCTTGACAACACCGAATGGGTGAAGGATATCATCAACGGTAAATATCAGTGTCAGAGATTAGGCTCAGACGCTTAATGTAAGTTTTTTACTAAATCATTTCCATTTTAAATCGGATAAAGATAAGGAAAGGACTGCTAAGTTGAATTATCTGCATATTTTGCCCTCGGATACAATAAGGACATGCCGTGTAATAGAAATGATGCAGGAACACTTTGATATAAAAGAGCATCATTTTATGATAATGGCAGATAAAGAATATGTAACAAAACATTATCCGGTTCTACTAAATTTTCCTTGGCTTATGTTCTTAAACAAGCCGTCAAAAAATACGTTTTTTAAGAAACTAAAGATAGTTCGTCCTGTGGCAAAACAAATGAAAAATGCGGACGTGATCGTATGGCATTCGTTGATGCCACTTAAGGGAGCTTTCGGCTTCCCCCTTTCCTTAGCGTGCGCGAGGAAGAGAAACCTGAAAAAATCCGTATGGATTGAACACTCAACCGATTTGCTTTACTGGGCAAACCCTTCCGCCAAATCGTTTAAAGAAAAAATAAAAAACCGCCTTCAGAAATATATAAGAGAAAATATCCGCTGTGTCGGGCTGTCTCTTCCTTCGGACAAGCCGATACATGGCTATTCTTTTAACGGATATTATAAATATTTCGATCTCCCGACGCCACCATCTGAGCCGCACGTTCAGATATTGGAGAACGTTATCGAAGAAAAAAGAGCGCAGGAAGAAGAACAGCGTAGCGCGCTCGTTGACACCGCAGTGAAAAAAGAGCTCGATCGCCTTCTTGCGATGGAAAAAGAAACTAAAAACAGCGCCAGAAGAGTCCGCGTCGAAAGCGCGATAGAGAAGAGTTCCGCTGTGTGGGTCTGCAAAGACGGAGAAAAATACCTTGAATTTACACGCGCGACATCGTCGACAGACGATATCACAATACCCGAAAGCAGGGAAACAACCGCCGAAAGCACCTTCCTTGGTGGAAAAACGGCCAATTCTGCGCCCAGCCGGCTGACGAAAAAGCAGCCGTCGAAGAGCGGCCGTACTGCGCAGGGGCATGCCAGGAGCGACAGCGATGTGCTAGCGGTATCAGAGCGCCACGGCGGAGAAGGGGATGAAGAGAGCCTCTTCGACCTCGACGAAACCTGCGTGGGAAATGAGATCTCTGAAGCGAAAGAAGACGATTCCTACGAAGGACTGCCCTGGTACGAAAGAGTGGTGAAACAAGCTGAAAAGACAGAAGCCGATAAACGGGCGAAGGCCGAAGAGGAGGCACGTGCCAAAGCTGAGACCGAGGGGCAGTATGTCGAAGAGTACTCTTCATACGAGGATCTTGTCAAAAAGGTCGACGCCTTGACGGAGCTGCCGCCGCACAAGCCCGTGATACTTCTCGGCTACGACGGTCTGACCTACAATGGGCACAAGAGCCTGATAGACAAGCTGAAACTTTTAAAAGGGCGCCGGAATCAGATTGCAGAGCTGTACGTGCCGATGCACTATACGATGCTCAACGAGTATGACACGCCGTCGTCGGACGCATACAGGCGATCTATTTCCGATTACGGTGCAAAAACGCTCGGTTTCCGCCCGAAGCTCCTCAACAGCGGCCGCGTAAGCGAAGAAACGTATTTTAAATTCCTCAGCAATGTCGATATAGCCGTCTTCGGGGGACACAGGCCTCTGAATGCCGACGCCCTACTTTATCTGCTTCGCATGAGGAAAAAGATATTCCTGCCGAGGAGCACTTTTTTATACAAACTATTAAAGGATAACGGTTATCCTGTATTTGAGAGCGATGCGCTACCCGGCATGAAATTCGAAGAGTTTATCGCCCCTCTGCCAGTAACGGATGAAGTTTTCGAATGGGCGACAGAAAGGCTTGATTACCAGGCTGTACTGGAGAAATGGCGGAGTTTTTATAACTATGTAAATTCCAGACCGTCGAAAAAAGCGTTTAATAATAAGCATATAAAATATCTATATATCTTCTTTGGAACGCCGCACACGCTTGGAGGATACTGGAAAATGGTTGACAGCCGTGCCGACGCGGCCGACCATAAATATCTGATATTAAGAGAAAAATCAATTTTGAGATATGTGCCAGAGCTTGCCGAAAGAGACGACATACTCTACCTTTGCGAGGGAGGCAAGTTGAAAAAAGCGCGTTATCTATACCGCCTTTTCTCAAATGCGGACAATATCATCATTCACGGTATGTTTATAGGTACTTTGCCTGTCGCGATTCTCGCGCTGTTCAGGAAATTCCATAAAAAGCTTGCTTGGATCGAGTGGAGCGGAGATATCTGGCTGTGGAAGAGAGACGAGAACTGTCTTAAGGACAAGATAATAAACAAGCTGAATCACAGAATCAGGGAGGTAATACCGTACATCGTAATGACCGCTCCCACTGATGAAGAGAGATTCAAGAGCGAGTTTAAAACCGGCGCTAAGTGCGTGTACATAGCGTTGCCTACAAGGAGAAACGGAAATTCCAACGACGCCATCGATGCGGTGAGGCCGCCGCAGAAACCGGAGGATTCTCCGATAAGGATACAGATCGGGCATAACATGTTCCAGTTCAACAACCATATTAAGATTCTGGACAGCTTGAAGAAATTCGCGGATGAAGATATAGAGATATTTATCCCGATGGCATACGGGGACAGCGGATTAAACGGACAGTACGGCGGCTGGGAATATGTCAATATGGTGAAAAAGAAAGCGTCGCGGCTGTTTGGCGAGAAACTGGACCTTCTCACGCGCGTGATTCCTCTTGACGAATATACCGCAAAACTGTGGAATGTGGATATTGCAATATTCGGTTCCGAGAGGATATGCGGCGCAGCGAATATCTATATGCTGATTTACATGGGCAAGAAAGTATTTCTGCCCGGGACGAGCGAATATTATAAATTCTTTGTCGACAAGGGGATAAAAGTATTTGATACGAATAAGATATCCGAGATGACGTACGAGGAGTTTATCAAGCCCGTGGAGAACCAGGATAGCTCTTGGGTTCTGGATCAGTACAATCAAACGCTGATTCGTTCGCAGTGGGATGCCTTCTTCAAAGAACTTGATGAAAGACATCTGAAGAGATAGGGAGTGCTTGCATATGAAAGTAGAACTGAAAAAAGTGACGGAAAACGACCTCGAACGCCTGATGGAGTGGAGGGCACGTCCTGATATCACAGAATATCTTTTTAACGACGTTAAAGTCGATATGGAAAAGCAGAGAGAATGGTTCAAAAGGTTACAGCAAGATAAAACCCAGATGCGCTGGATAATATGGTGCGACGGCGTTCCAGTGGGAATGAATTGTATAACCGACATTGATTATGTCAACAAAAGGTGCGAGGCCGGGCTTATGTTTATCGCCGAAAAAAAATACAGGTCTCTGAATCTGATAATGGATGTGCGTTGCAATATGCGTGACTATATATTCTACAAACTCGGGCTCAATAAGTTTTACTCGTATGTTATGATAGATAATAGGCAGCTGGTCAAGCTTGCAAAGCTGACAGGTTGTGACGTGGAAGGCGTTTTGAAGCAGCATGTCGTAAAATACGGAAAATTCCATGATGTCGCAATAACCGCAATGACAAGAGCTACATGGGATGAACTTAAGAAGACTGAACATTATGAATATTGTTCAATAGAATGATTTGCTGGCTTGCGACGGGAGTAGAAAAATGTTAAACCCACTTGACTTAACAGGCAAAAAAATATTTGTCGCAGGGGCTTCTTCTGGTATCGGCAGAGCCGTTGCCGTATATTTGAGCAAGCTCGGGGCAAATATAGCAATAGCGGCGCGCAGAGAGGACAAGTTGCAGGAAACGTTGTCCGTGATGGAGGGAGAGAATCATCGTTATTACGTTTGTGATTTCAACAATACAGATACAATAGAGCCTGTAGTAGCCGCCGCTGTGAAGGATATAGGGCCATTCTCTGGCCTCGTTTACAGTGCGGGACTTTCCCAGATGCGCCCGCTCGCTATGCTGAGAACTTCCGATATAAACGCTGTAATGACGGTAAATCTTTATGCCTTTGTCGAGTTTGCAAAATGCATTACTAAGAAAAAAAACGTCACAACGCCCGCAAGCATAGTGGCCGTGTCGTCTGTCGCAAGCCTGCTGGGTGATAAAGCGAAGCTATCCTATTGTTCGTCGAAAGCGGCTTTGGAAGCTTCTACGAGATGCATGGCCAAGGAACTGGGGCACAGAGGCATCAGGGTCAATACAATCCGCCCCACATGGGTGAACACGGGAATGATGGATGTGTTTTTCAAAGAATGGAAAGACTCTGCCGATGCGGAGTCGCATCTCGCGCAGCATTATGCTGGCGTCGTTCAGCCTGATGAACTGGCTGCGATGTGCGCTTTTCTTCTGAGCGATAATTCGAAAACCATCACCGGCACCGCAATATCGATTGACAGTGGACGTCTGGCGTAGGCAGAGTGCCGCAAGCATGGAGTTTATATGAGGGCTAAAATGATAAAGTCAGTATTTAACGACATTAGGATTTCGGCAATGGAGACTGCTGTCTCCACTATATGGGAAGACGTGGATAGATTTAAGCCCTTGATGGGTGAGAGCACAGTGCAGAAATTCAAGAAGTCTACCGGCGTACTGGGGCAGTATGTCTCTCCGGAAAAACAGACTACTTCCGACCTTGCGTGCGCAGCGGCGAGGAAAATTCTCGAAGAGAAGTGCATCGATCCTAACAAAATCGGCGCGCTCGTTTTTGTTACGCAAACGCCGGATTACGCCAAACCGGCCACTGCATGTGTGTTGCAGTTCAGGCTGGGGCTTCCGATAGACAGCATCGCTTTTGACGTCAACCTTGGTTGTTCCGGCTTTGTAAATGGCATAAATATCGCCGCCAGCCTGATGCAGAGTTCTAAATTGAAATATGCGCTGCTTTTGCTGGGAGATACGGCATATAGGGATCAGATACTTAACACGCTCTACCCTAAAGACGACTCTGGGAAAATGCTGTTCGGAGACGCAGCCGTGGCGGTGCTTATGGAAAGCAACAAGAATGCGGAACCAATCTCCTGCGCGTACAGGACTGACGGCAGCCGTTTCAAATCTATCATACACGTTAACTCGCACCAAAGGCATTTAAAGTGGAAAGAGTACGGCTCGCTGATGGATGGAGTTGGAGTCTTTAATTTCACTATAAACGATGTTCCGGAAATGATAAAAGAATTCATGATGGACGCCGGAACAACTCCGGACGATTATGACTGCCTCGTGCTTCATCAGGCCAATTTATATGTCATGAAGCAGGTAGCTAAGCGCACTGGCTTCCCAATGGAAAAAATGCTCGTATCTATCGACGAATTTGCGAATACAAGTTCAGCATCGATTCCTACCGCCCTTACCAAATATTACGGCAAAGAGGCTGGAAACAGAATAATAAGGCCCTTGATGTGCGGATTCGGAGTCGGCCTTTCGTGGGGGATAGTCGACGCAAAAATAAATGTCAGCGATATACTGCCGCTGCTTCAGACAGATGAAAGCTTTGATGATGGCCTTGTATCGCCGTCGGAAAAGGAGAATTAAAAATGCCGTACTTTAAATTCAGCAATATAGCCATCAGAGGAATCTCCGTGGCTGTGCCGAAACAGATCGTTGATATAAAGAGCTACATCCCAAAATTCGGAGAGGAGAACGTCTATAAATTCATGGCGTTCACCGGTATAGAAAAAACGCACGTAACACGCGAAGAGCAGACCGCTTCCGACCTCGGCTTCGAGGCAGCGGAAAGGCTGCTCCGCGAAAAGAACATCGACAGGGCTTCTGTCGGTGCTCTGATTTTCGTGACTCAGTCGCCTGACTACAAGCGCCCCGCCACCTCTTTCGTTCTGCAGCACAGGCTTGGGCTTTCGCAGGACTGCGCGGTCTTTGACGTCAACCTCGGATGTTCCGGTTTTGTCTGCGCGTTTCAGACGGCCTGTTCGATGATGGCTTCGTCGGACATGAAAATGGCTCTTGTGATCGTCGCGGAGACGTCGAGTAAAGCTATGTGGCCGAACGACAAATCCTCGGCGATGCTCTTCGGCGACTGCGGTGCTGCGGTACTGCTCGCGAGAGAAGAGGACGCTCCGCAGATAAACGGCGGGATTTGGAGCGATGGGGACAGATACAGGGCGATAATCATACCGGCGGGAGGCGCGCGTGACAGTTCCGCGCCGCATACGCCGTTTATCGGGCGCGACGAATGCGAGCATATGCCCTACTACCAGATAATGAACGGCGCCGATGTTTTCCAGTTCTCTATCTCAGACGTCCCAAAGGCCGCGAAGGCGTTCTTCGAAAGGACTGGCGCTTCAGCGCCAGACTACGACTTTTTCGCGATACATCAGGCAAACTGGTACATTGTAAAGCAGCTTATAAGCAAGCTAAGGCTGCCGAAAGAAAAAGTCCACCGTTCTTTAGACAGGTACGGCAATACCGGGGGGATGTCCATCCCTCTTACACTCTGCGACGAACTCGGCGGTAAAAGCGGTAGCTCTTTGATGCGCGTCTTCATGATGGGTTTCGGCATCGGGCTCTCGTGGGGAATAGTCGACGCGTTCATTTCGCCTGACGCGGTTTTGTCCGTTCTTGAAACAGAAGAGTATTACAGAGAAGGGGTTATAGATTATACTGATATATAGTATACGGGATACCAACAGGAGGAATGTAAAATGGGAGAGAACTTGCGCAAATACAATGAGGTCTTCATGAATATTTTCGGAGCCGCCGAGAGCGACCTGAGCGACTCCTTTACGTTCGAAAACGTCCACAAGTGGGATTCTCTCGCGCACATGGCGCTGATTTCGCGTTTGGAAGATATATTCGACGTCATGTTTGAAACGGAAGACGTTTTGCATTACGGGTCATATCTCAACGGCATAAAAATCCTAGAACGCTACGGCGTAGATATGAAAGCGTAGAGGGCGGGAATAAAATGCTCCGGCTTGAAAATAAAGTCTGCGTCGTCACAGGCGCGGCAAGGGGCATAGGCAAAGCGATAGCCGAGGCTTTTGCGTCGGAGGGCGCGCGCGTCTACGCTATCGATTTGCCTTCGGCGGAATTTGAAACGCCGGAGAGGGGGCTGGAGTCCGGCGGCGAGATAATACACGTCAATGCCGATATAACGGACTCCGACAGCGTCAGGGCTTCTTTCATGCGCGTAAAAAAGGAATGCGGAAGGCTCGATGCGCTCGCGAACAACGCCGCGATTATCTCATACGAAATGCTAGGCATGATTTCAAAGGACAAGCTGAGGAAGATGTTTGAGGTGGACGTATTCGCGATGATAGAGATGATTCAATACGCCTCGCGCCTTATGGCCAGAAACGGCGGCGGTAGTATAATAAACATGGCCAGCATCGTAGGGACTAACGGTGCGGCCGGTCAGCTCGCTTACGCGGCTGCGAAGGGCGCCGTCGTCGCCCTTACGAAGTCGGCGGCAAAAGAGCTTGCGCCGCAGAACATCAGGGTCAACGCCGTAGCCCCCGGGATGGTCGCTACAAAGAGACTTGTGGCGGAGATGTCGGGACGTTTTGAGGAAAAGACCGGCAATATCGGGCTGGGCAGAATGGCCACTCCGGAAGATATTGCAAACGTTTACCTTTTTCTCGCGTCCAATGCCGCGTCATACATATCGGGGCAGATTCTCGGCGTCGACGGTTGCATGGTGCTCTAAACGATAGTTTATATCCGAAGCTCGGATAAATAAAACAAGGAGGAAACACAGTGGAAATCAAAGAAAAACTCGCGCTTCTCGAAGAAGAAGTCCTTGATATGGCGGCAGGCGAATTGAAGCCTGAAACGGCGCTCGAAGATATCGATACGTGGGATTCCATGGCGGCGCTCAGCCTTATAGTGCTGATGGAGGACAAATTCTCAAAGAAACTCACGAGAGACAATCTCAGAACATTCGTTACAGTTCAGGATATATTGAATTTTATGGGCTAAGGGAGCAAAACAGGCATCGGCTGTTCGCGCAAGGGGTGTAAAGTTTGTACTTAGGTCTAGAAGCGAAACCTCGGGACAAAGCGGCGCTCGTAGACGATTTCGGTTCAATCGTCTCATTTGGGGAGCTTTGTTCTTTCATGTCCGAAATGAAGGGCTTCGTAAAGAGCGGGGCCGTTGTCTTTTGCCTTTGCGAAAACAGCGTCGGCGCTATAGCCGGCTATCTTTCCTTCATGGAGAACGGCGCCGTCCCGCTTTTGCTCAACGCCAGGATCGACAGGACTCAACTGGCGAATTTAATGCAGACGTACACCCCGCCGTACATCTGCTTCCCCGATCGATATAAAGGTGAATTCTCCGGATGCCGCGTTATTTTTGGGCGTTACGGCTATGTGCTGGCTGAGACGGGCAATAAATTCTATCCCGTCAACAAAGACCTCGCGATGCTTTTGTGCACATCTGGGTCGACCGGCAGCCCGAAGCTTGTGAGACACAAGCTGATAAACCTTGAGATGAGCGCGAAGCACGTGTCAGAGTTTTTCGGCGCGTGCGAGGACGACCGCTCGATGGCGGATTTGCCGATGTACTATACGATGGGGCTTTCTGTCATCAACAGCTATCTGTACAGGGGCGCTACGGTTGCGGCAACGTCGAAGAGCCTCATGTCGCCGGAGTTCTGGGATTTCTTCGGAGCTCAGGACATCACCGTCTTCACCGGAGTTCCCTACAGTTTTGAAATCTTAAGACGCCTGCGCTTTACCGGCAAAGAATGGCCTCACTTGAAAATACTCACACAGGGCGGCGGAAAGCTTAAAGAAAAAATATATCTGGAGTTCGCCGAATACGCGCGGAGGACAGGCAAGAAATTCATTGCGACCTATGGACAGACGGAATGCAGCGCCCGCATGGCCTACCTTCCGCCGGAGTTCGCGATATCCAAGCAGGGAAGCATAGGCAGGGCTATTCCAGGCGGAGAGCTGTTCATAATAAACGATAAAAAGGATTTTATAGAGGGTCCCGGCGAAGGCGAGATGTGCTACTGCGGCCCGAACGTCACGATGGGCTACGCCGAATGCCGCAAGGATCTTCTAAAGGGCGATGAGTGGTACGGCTTCCGCCATACCGGAGATATCGCGCGACGCGACGAGGACGGTTTCTATTTCATTACTGGACGCAAAAGCCGCTTCCTTAAGCTCTTTGGAGTCAGGGTGGGGCTGGACGACTGTGAAAAAATTATCTATTCCAAGTTTGGGATTGACTGTGCCTGCGCTGGCGACGACAAGGAAATGCGCGTCTACATCACGCGCGACGACTTGTCAGACGCGGTAGTTTCTCTGCTGTCGGATACGACTGGAATACTACGCACGGCTTTTAAAATCTTTGTTATAGATCAGCTGCCCCGCAGCGGAGCGGGAAAGATTCTCTACTCCCAGCTGCCGCAGTAGCTTAGCGGAGGGCTTGACATTGCGAGGGCATGATCGCGCTGCAGTTCCTGATCCTGCTTACATGGCAGTTTCAATCGAATTCTGGAGGCTTGTCTTCTGTCTTGCGGTAGTGCTGTATCATTCCTGCTATCTCACGCCGACGCGCTCTTTGACGTCGGTCTTTCAGGGCGGGTATATCGGCGTAGATTTCTTCTTCATAGTATCTGGTCTCCTAATGGCAAAAAACGTTTCGAAATACACGTCCGGTTCGGTATTTTATGATACATGCTCGTTTATAAGGCGCAAGATATTGCGGATATATCCCTGTCTACTCTTCGCCTTTATGGTGTCCTTCATTGTCAGGATGACAATCTGCGACTGCGCCCCAGCGCAGATAGCAAGTTGTGCTGTGCGTTCGCTTCCCGAGCTTATGTTGCTGCGCATGTCCGGGATCGGCGGCTATTGGGTAAACACCCCTACATGGTACATTTCCGCGATGGTCATATCGATGCTGGTACTTTTCCCAATGCTACTCAGAGTAAAAGATAAATCGCATTACAGCGTATTTATGCTGCTGGCTGTGCTGTCATACGGATGGCTCTTTTTCACAATGGGCAGCCTTGAAAATCCTTATAAATGGCAGGGAACGTTTTATAGCGGCCTTGTGAGAGCCTTCGGCGGTATATCGCTTGGGGTTTTCTGTTTCACGCTCTCCATTAAGCTTCGCAAATCAAACTTTGACGCGACAGCTCTTTCCGCCCTCGAGTTGCTGTGTTATCTTACGGTATTGCTGCATTCGTTCATGAAGGGTAGGTCTTTCGCTGATTTTTTGCTTATCGCGCTGCTTGCGGTCGCTGTTTCTCTATCGTTCAGTGGAGGATCGTCGGCTTCCAGCTTTTTCGATAAACACGAACGGTTTTTCCTGCCTTGCGGCGAGCTCAGCTTCGCTCTCTATCTGAATCACAGGGTGTTCACGATAATATTTCCGGTCGTCGGATGGAATGTCGGCTATTATATCCTGCTGCCGATCTATATCTTATGTTCCTTCTGCGCGGCCGCCGTGGCGATGCTGATAGTGCCGGATGCGAAAAGGCCTCCGCGATTTTTGCTGAGGAGATAAAATTATGCCTGTAATTGCCATGTATGCGGTATAATCTTTATACGAAGCGTGTGGCTCGAGAATGTAAAGTTTAAATAAAAAGAAGAGGGGAAAATTTGCTCTATGGCTATTCAGTTGTTCGTACCTACCTTCGACGTCGATAACTGTCTCTCGGAAATCAAAGAATGCCTTGAAAAAGGCTGGACCGGCATGGGATTTAAGACGGTCGAATTTGAAGAAAAATGGAAGCAGTACACCTCTTTGCCGAACGCCTATTATCTCGGCTCCGCTACAGCGGCGCTTAACCTGTCTTTCGACATATTGAAGGAGGGTTATGACTGGAAGGACGATGACGAAGTCATCACGACGCCGATGACCTTCATTTCCTCGAATCACGCTATCCTGTTAGCAGGGCTCAAGCCCATATTCGCCGACATAGACGATACGCTCTGTCTCGCCCCGGAATCGGTCCGCGCGCACATCACCGACAAAACGCGCGCGGTCCTTTTCGTCGGACTTGGCGGCAACACCGGAAGATATGAAGAGGTCGTCAAGATATGCGAAGAGCACAACCTTAAACTGATACTTGACGCAGCTCATATGGCCGGCACTCGCCTGCGCGGTGAGATTCCCGGCAAGGAAGCCGAAGTCGTCAACTATTCCTTCCAAGCGGTCAAAAACCTGCCGACAGCCGACAGCGGTATGCTATGCTTCAAAGAGGCGGAATTTGACAAGATAGCGCGCAGAAAAGCGTGGCTCGGAATCAATAAAGACACCTATTCGCGTTCGACGGGCGGCAACTACAAATGGCGCTACGACGTTGAGTATGTAGGCAACAAATATCACGGAAATTCCGTTGTCGCGGCGATTGGGCTCGCGCAGCTGCCGCATCTCGACATGGACAACGCCTACAGGCGTCAGCTCGCGTCATGGTACGATCAGATGCTCATGCCGTGCGGAGATAAAATCAAATTCATCACGGTGCCCGAAGGCTGCGAATCGGCGCGCCACCTCTATCAGATAATGATAAGCGACAGAGACGGGCTGATGACATACCTCAACGAACACGATATATACCCCGGCGTCCATTATGTGGACAATACGCAGTACAGGATGTACGCCTACGCGGCCGGTACATGCCCGAACGCCGCTTACGCAAGCGACCATCTGCTTTCGCTGCCGATGCACCTTCGCCTGACCTATGAAGACGTATCGACCGTGGCGGAGTGCGTAAAGGAATTTTTGGCGAAATAAACCAACAAGGGCGAAGCCTTGACAACAGGGCTTCGGCTTTTTCTATAAAATACGAGAGGAGTTTTGAAACTATGAAGGGTATAGTGTTGGCAGGCGGCAAGGGGACTCGTCTTTACCCGATAACTAAATCCGTTTCAAAGCAGCTGCTTCCTATATACGACAAACCTATGGTCTATTACCCCATTTCGGTCCTGATGCTTGCCGGCATCAGGGATATCCTGCTGATATCGGCGCCGGATGACATAGCCCAGTATGAGAGGCTGCTCGGCGACGGAAGCTGCTTCGGCGTCTGCTTCAGTTATAAGGTACAAAAAGAGCCGAGAGGCCTCGCCGACGCTTTCATCCTCGGCGAAGATTTCATAGGAAGCGAAAATGTATGCCTGATCCTCGGAGACAATATATTTTACGGGCAGAAGCTGTCTGACATCTTGAATCACGCGACCTCCCGCAAAGTCGGCGCTACAATTTTCGGCTATCCCGTCAAAAATCCGCGCGAATTCGGCGTCGTCGAATTTGACTCCGATAACAAAGTCATCTCGATTGAAGAGAAGCCCGCCGCGCCGAAATCAAATTATGCCGTGCCGGGTCTTTATTTCTATGACAACAGGGTCGTAGAGATAGCAAAAAACGTCAAACCTTCAAGAAGAGGGGAGATAGAAATAACCTCCATCAACAACGCCTATAAAGACATGGGAGAGCTGCGGGTGGAGCTTCTTGGGCGCGGCATGGCGTGGCTTGACACGGGCTCGCCGAAAGGCATGCTGAAAGCAGCCCAGTTCGTCGAAGCCGTTCAGTCGAGGCAGGGCTATTATATAGCGTGCCTCGAAGAGATAGCCTATAGGATGAAATTCATCGACGCCGACAGGCTCAAGACCATGGCAAAAGAGCTGGGGAAAACGGACTACGCTCAGTATCTTCTCACGACCGCAAACGAAAAATAGAAAGGAAACTGACTGCCATGAAAATCACAGAGCTCGAAGTGCCCGGAGTGTTTCTTCTCGAACCTAAATATTTTGAGGACAGCCGCGGCTATTACTGCGAGTCATATTCTAAGCGCACGCTTGCGGAGATTGGACTGAACGCCGACTTTGTCCAAGATGGACACAGCCTTTCAAGAGAAAAAGGGATACTGCGCGGAATACATTTCCAGAGATACCCACACTCTCAGACGAAACTCGTGCGCTGCACGCGAGGGCGTATCCTTGACGTCGCCGTGGATTTGCGCAAGGGCTCGAAATATTATACGAGATGGGTCGCTGTGGAGCTTTCCGAGGAGAATCGCAGGCAGTTGTGGATTCCAAAGGGCTTCGGACACGCATTCCTGACACTGTCGGAAAATTGCGAGCTTCAGTACAAGGTCGACGATTTCTACTGCCCACGGGAGGACCGTTCGATCGCCTGGAGCGATCCGCAGATAGCCGTAGACTGGCATTTAACTGCGGAGCCGACGTTATCCGAAAAAGACAAGAAAGCCCCTCTGCTGAAAGATAGCGATGTGAACTTCGCGACAGAAAATTGCTGATGCATATGATACAATAAAAAACAGCCAAGAGTGGAATTACGTATCTTTTCATATCTCCGCTTTAAGACATATGTTTCACAATGCTAAACTATGATGGCGGTATCAATTTAGATTGGAGTGCTGGAAATGCAGATGCTTAAACGCAATGCGATAATTGACTTACTGAAATTTCTATTTGCAATAGTAATAGTTTTACAGCATATAAATGTAATAGGTGTTTCTAATAGTGAATATTTGATAGGTAAATATGGTTTTGTATCTTCGGAGTTTTTCTTTATAGTCTCTGGATACTTGCTTGCCCATTCTACTGCAAAGAAAGATAAAATCGAAAGTAATATGTTAGGTGTCGATACTATCCATTTCATACTTCACAAAATACAAATAATTTTCCCCTATTTTGTTTCCGCATGGTTTATTGCATTTGTCAGTAAGTGCTTTATTTATAAATACGGTATTGCCGATATTTACTACAACCTGATTTATTCTATCTGGGAGCTTATGTTTTTAAGAATGTCCGGTATATATCATTTTCAGTCGATAGGACATACATGGTTCATCTCGGCTATGTTTATTGTAATGATCGTAATATATCCGTTAAATAAGGCTTTAAAAGATAAATTTCAGTTGATTATTGTCCCTTTTATTACTATTATAGGTTATGGTTTTATGTCACACAATTATAAGAACATTGATATATCTTATTCTTGGGGGGGGGGGGTGTTACATGGCGCTGCCTAGGGCGTTTCTCGCGATATCTCTAGGATGTCTTTGTTACGCCGCCGCAGATTATTTGGATAGAATAAATTTCACCAAAAAAGGGCGTGTTATATTGACAGTCATTGAATGTTTTTTATGGCTGTTTGTCTTTTCACACATTTTCTTTTTCTATAAAGAGAAATTAGATCTCGTTAATGTATTGTTTATTGCTATAGCTACTACCGTTTCTTTCAGTTCGAAAAGTTACCTGAGTCAAATAGTATGCGGAGATTTCTTTAGTTCCTTGGGAAAACTGAGCTTAACTTTGTATTTAAATCATTTTATTGTTACTAAGTATGTCAGCATAGTTGCTAAGCCTTTAAATCTTACAGACATACAGAAAATAACGGTTTACTTGATAGGCGCTATGATGATGGGAGTAATCGGGCTTGTAGCAGGAGATTGTGTAAAAGAATTTTATAACAAGTATAAATTTAAGTTAGTTAAACAGATGATAATAAATTAAATAATATACGCACAGGAGAGAAATTTTTTGTGGAGTGACACTGCCAAAACACACAAAAGAATATTTGAGCCGGTTATCGTTACGGTAGTAGTGCATTAAAGTGTTATAATTTTCAGACAACCAAATTTTAGTTTATGGGAGGGAATTACATATGGCAAACGAAAATCTTATCAGCCACAGACGACATTTATGGGCAGAAGGTGCGGTTCTGGGGGCAACTGGAGAGATATTGAATAATGAAAGTATGCGGTTGTCCTATATACACTCAGATTTCTTCCCCATAGAGAGTGGGGCTGCCTATACTTTCCGTTCCCTTGGTCCATGTAAGGGATTTTTAGTATTCTTCGACGCTGACAAGGTATACTTGGGGGTAAGGGCTCCAAATCTGGCTGCGCAGCAGCAAGAAGGAGGCTATACCTTTACGTCACCAAATGGGGCTGCCTGGTTCCGTGTTACGAGTTCCGTGCGTGACAGCAACGATACACTGCTGCGCTCTACCATTTATGACCTTGGCTATAAGCACCTTTACAAGCTGGAAAAGGGATCAGCGGCCACATCGTTTATCCCGTCAAAGCGCGATAGCCAGGAACCTGTTTATCTGGAATCCAGCGAAAGACCGAAAAACAACGCAGAAGCGGCAAGGCAATTGGTCAGTGTGGCTGAGAGTTACTTAGGTAGAGGCTGGGTCTATGGGCAGGAGCCTTCCAGACAGGATACATATACGTTGGAAGGACCACCGGCAGAAAGTCTGGTAACCGAAGCTGGCATAAAACAGATAGACTGTATGACACTAGCCGTGCTTGCTATAAACGGAATTGATTATTTCCAATCCAAATATTTTAATAGTTCGTTCCCATGGCGTGGCGCGAGGTATTATGGCTGGGGAAAATATCCGAACCATCTTTATTTGGAAGGGCTGTCACGATGGTTTTACAAAAACGGCTGGGAAATAGACCCGGGCATAAACTACAGCAAACTACAGGCAGGAGACCTTGTTTTCTGGGGCGGCAACCCTTTGAAACCAAGCTACGCACAGTTCAGTCCATATTTTCGATGCATAGACCATGTAGGTATATACACAGGGCGTTGGGTGCCGGATCCCAATCGGAATAACGAACTACACCCGCAGACGATAGAAGTGCAGATGGGCTCGCCTGTAGTTGTCCACCGTTTTGTAGATGAATATTCGGATGATACGGTAGTTACAAGCCACAGTACACAATGGATTCAGATGTTCGCACGCATACCGCTGGAAACGCCTTTTACAGAATATGACAGCGAACAAACGACGGGCAATGTGATTTATTCGAGCTACTATAGGCCGTCCTTGTTCTTTGAAGGAAATGGTCTGCCGTTTAAAATCGATATTTACGGTAGGAACTATGCAATATGGGAGATAGGTAACATAAACCCGGAAACAGGACAGAAGATCACGGCAGCTAACCGCATCAGGTCAGAATTTGTTCCGATTGGGACGAATTATAAAAATGGGAACGCCCTTTCTGCCGCCGGATTTACAAACGTTGCGTACTATTTCTACACCGCCGATCTTACATACCTGGGTTACAATCATGCAGAAGGGGAAATGTACAGCATAATAACATTTAAAAAAACCGACAACAGCAATATAACAAGTGCCGATCTTGCCACGTTCAACGAAATAACGGCGATTCAAAAGGCAGGAAGGGATACTCGTTGGGGCGCCAAATACCCGCCGGGATTCCATAGTTATGCCTATCTTGATACTGTGCTCCCAACAGGTTCATATCTTGACCGGCGAAACGGCAAATATGCCTATACTTCAGATGGGATAACCTGGACGGAGCTGCCCGCAATCGATCAGGCTAAGCTTAACGGATTGCGTATAGGGGACGGAGAAAACAATATTTACGTGCCTAACGGGCAGAAGGTTAAACTGATGAAACAGGAATGGTAGTCTTAAGGAGCGCAGGTGGCAAGAATGCTGGACAGGGGAAATTATGAGGTACAGCATCTTCATGGGAGCGTCGTCTTATACGAGGCGCTTATGTGCTCTCGAGCCTTTGGAGAGGCTATTTCATAAATTACAGAATCTTATAATTTCGCCTAATGGCTTTTTTAATTTTTCTTATAGGATATGATAGAGTCCCCGTTATTATGCGCGCTATGACTGCGGTTTTGTTTTTGCTTTTGCCAAACACTTCGGCAAATATCTCAGCATTTTCCCGTGTTGGGTTCTTAAGCAACTCTACCCAAGCGTGATATCCAACGTCAATGCGGTATTTCCTGAATTCTATTTTTCTCCCGAAGACTTTATCGGCCATTTTTACGCATTCGTCGGCCCATTTGAAGTAAGAGAGCGACAGGTTGTTGTTGTGGCTGTACGCGCTCCAGCTCGCGCTGTCCGAGGTCGTTACATAGCGATATGCGGACATCGCTTCATTGATGCGAAAGACGGGGCCGTAAAGAGTCAAAAGCAGCATCAGCTTCAAGTCGGGTATGCATTCGCAGGCGCAGTAATCTTCATCCTGCTGTTCGGTGAAGCTTAGAAAAACATTTTTATACATCAATGTCGAACTCTGCCCAGCGTGAAGCCCTTTTTCTACGTCCGCTATCGTACAAACCTGTTCCTTTGTGAAGTGGTCGAAGGCAAAGCCCTCCCGCTCGTTCCCGTCGTCGTCGATAAATGATATTTCGTGCGCGCAGGCGGAAAAATCGGGATGGCTCTCCATGAAGTCGAACTGTTTCTGCAGTTTCAGCGGGTCGGTCCAGTAGTCGTCGCCTTCGAGTACTGCGATGTATTTGCCGCGGCATCTTTTTCTCGCGTCACGTGAATTCCTAACGACACCGACGTTTTGCGAATGAAGTATGAGGTTGAAGATGTCCGGACGGCGTGCCGCATATTCTTTGAGTATCGAAGGCGTAGAGTCGGTGGAGCAGTCTTCGGCCACGAGGACTTCAAAGGGAAAGTCCGTGCGCTGCATGATTATACTTTCAAGAGCTCTGCGGATGTATTTTTCGTGGTTGTAAGCTATCAAGATAATGCTTAGAAGCGGCCTATCCGACATCGTCAGCGTCCCCTCCCCAACAGCTTCATTATAGCATTGTAATTGCGCGCGCAGTTCCCATTGTCGATGTGGGCGAAAAAGTCAGCCGCCCTTTTTGTGTATTTTTCTTCAGGCGCAAAGTTACTTCCGGCGTAGGCCGATATCTTGGAAAGCAGTTCGTCAAGAGTAGAGCAGAGCGGTCCGAAACCATCCTCCATGTAGTCGAAGTACGATGGTTCGAGATGCCTTTGTCTGAATTCTTCGGCGTCAAACTGATAGTATATGAGCGGCTTATGCATGTAGGCAAAATCCGTCGATATGCTTGAATAATCGGTGACGAGCATCGGCGATGCAGAGATGCGTTTCTGTATGTCGGCACTACTCCACTGTAGCAACGTTATCAGCTGCGAGCCGTACGAAAAATATTTCAGGAATTTTTCCATATTCCTGTGAGGGCAGAATATTAAACGAACACCGTTTTCTGCGAGTATTTTTTCAAGCTTGGGCGAATTTAAAAATTCCTGCCAGCGTTTGAAATAAAGAGTGTCCGTGAAATGTCCTGCGCCCTCTCCATGCGCTATCCATTTGCGCCATGTCGGAACTACAAGTATAGTTCCGTCACTGCCAGATTTCTCATTTATCAGAGCGTCGTAACGGCACATTCCGGCGCAGACGACGCTTCCTTCAGGGTAGCCGTAACGTTTTTTCACAAATTCAAATTCAGGTTTCGCACCACAGATAAAGAGGCTGATTTTTGTCTCTTTGTAATACAGGTATTTTACGTCATTGAGGATGATGCCGTGCTGAAGCAGTACCCTCTTGTTTTTTAAAAGGCCGGAAACCTCAAAGAGGTAGCATACCGCAGCGTTTGGCTTGCCTCCCTTCTGCGAGCTGACGTTGACTTCAGCGGCAAGATAATAGACCCAGTGACGCAGCGAACTGTAGGAGACGATTTCCCCGAGATTTTCAACTTTTTTAAAGTCTGATGAATTTATGCTTATTGCGTAGACTGCGTCGATCTCTGGATGTTCTTGCCTAAGATATTGGAATAGCCTATAAGCGTTGTCGCGTGCTTCGCCGGCGTATTCGGATATCAACCACATTTTCCCACGCCTTATGCGGTATACCGCTGAAAGCGGCAGCGCGAATAAGAACTTGAAGATGTGGATGATATCCTTATATGTTACCCTTGAAAATTTTTCTTTCAGCATCACGCTTACCGCAGCCATGGTCATATTATGATTTTTCGTACGCTGAGCAGACTGTCTCGCTATCCCCAGAGAGGACCGCTTTGCCGCTGTCCAGCCACAGGGCTTTTTGGCACATTCTGCGCACGGCGTCGCACGAATGCGAAACGAATAGCAACGTAACGTTGTTTTTCAGCATTTCCTGCATTCTCGCCTCGCATTTTTTCTGAAAGGCTTTATCTCCTACTGCGAGGACTTCGTCGATGATCAATATTTCCGGCCTGACCACCGTCGCAAGCGCGAAGCCTAGACGCGCGCTCATCCCGGATGAAAAGTTTTTGACCGGCACGTCTACGAAGCGTTGTACTTCAGCGAAGTTTGTGATCTCGTCAAAGTGATCTTCCATAAATTTTTTATTGTGTCCAAGCAGAGCACCGGCGAGAAAAATATTTTCGCGCGCAGTCAGCCTACCGTCGAAGCCAGCCTGCAGCTCTATCAAAGGTGCAATCTGCCCATATGTCTTAACCGTGCCGCGGTACGGCTTCAGTATGCCGCATATCAGCTTGAGCAGCGTTGATTTGCCCGAGCCATTGCGTCCTATTATGCCCCACGATTCGCCCTTTTTCACTGTGAGGCTGACGTTGTCTAAAGCGAAAAATTCTTGGAAGAGGAGCTCTCTCTTCGCTAGCTTCACGAAATATTCTTTTAGATTGTCTATTTTTTCTGTCGCGAGGTTGAAGCGGACAGCCGCGTCCCTGACCTCGATCATTGTCTTTTCTTCCATAAGATAAATTACTCCCGATTTTTACGTCTTATAAACATGCTACGCTATATGTAGAGTATAAAATTGTCCTGCGTTCTTCTGAATGTTTCGACTCCTATCACAAGTGAAAGCAACGCGGCGAAGCAGCCTATTATGAACATATCGGTATCAGGCATTTTGCCATAGAGAATGAAGCCGCGCGCTTGCTGCACGTATATAAAGATGGGGTTGAAATGCGAGACCAGCCAGTAAAGCTTTTGGGGAAGTATCTTTGCCGGATAAAATAGCGCCGACAGGTACATCCACGCTGTTAAGAAGGCGTTGTATATGTACTGGACATCGCGGAAATATACCGTGGCTGCCGCGAGAAAAAACGCCATGCCCATGCAGAATACGTAAAGCTGCAGCAGTGTAATCGGCAGCAACAGTATGTACCAGGATGGAAGCGTCTTCGTAAAGAGCATTACGATCGCTATCGCGCCGAGCGAAAAGATAAAATTCACAGCGGAACTCGTTACGCTTGCAAGGGTGAATATGTAGCGCGGCACGTAAGTTTTTTTCAGCAGCGCCGCGTTGCCGATGATCGACCACATACCAGTCCTTGTGGACTCGCTCAGAAAATCAAATATCGCCCTTCCGATGAGAAGGTATATAGGATAATTTATAATATCGTAGCGGAACATGTTGGAAAAAACGCCGGTAAGTACGATCATTATCAAAAGTGGATTCATTACGCTCCATAGGTAGCCGAGCACACTTCTCCTGTATTTCAGGCGGATGTCGCGCCTGACGAGCTGGGTGAGTAATTCCCTTTTGTTGTACAGGTTTACGACGCGCTGTATTGTCTTTGTTCTTGTCATTTCAAATTGTCCCCGCTATCTTTGGATGTTTCGGGAATTACGTATATTTCTGTATTTTTTTATGCTTTTGAACGCATACGGAAACATCGCGCGCGCGGCCTCAAGGCGCGACAGGCCCGCAAGCCTGTATGTCCTGTATGTCATCAGCGCCGACCTGAGTTTGTTTCCCGACTTCGAATCCCTGGATATCCTGTACCGCAGAAGCGGCAAATCAAGGCCATACGCGAGCACGCCCCTCTTCAGCAATGTCAGCCACAGCGCATAGTCTTCGTGCGTACCATCTCCCGAGGGGACATTATACAATAACAGAGATTTTTTTACCATTATCGACGAGCAGGATATGAGGTTCTGCTTCAGGAGTTCCCTATAGCCGATCGTCTCAGGCACGTTCATTATCCATCCGTAAGGCTCGCCCCTTTCGTTCATGAACGAGGAAGCGGTGTACGTGAATTCGGCGTTTTTTTCTTTCGCGAATTCCAGCTGTTTTTGTAATTTATCGCTCTCCCAGCAGTCGTCGGCGTCCAGATAGGCTATCCACTCTCCGCGCGCCATTTTGAGCGCGAAGTCGCGCGAACGCTTCGCGCCGACGTTTTTCTCGCCGCGGTACAGCCTGACTCTGGGGTCATAGGCGCAGAAGCTTTCCGCCTTTTCCGCCGTGTCGTCGGCGGAGCGGTCGTCTACGACCAGCAGCTCCCAATTGCAGAAGCTCTGCGAGAGGACCGAGCGGATCGCCTCGGAGATATATTTTCCGGCGTTGTACGCCGGCATGATCACCGACACCAGCGGCCCGTTGTCGCGAAGTTCCAAATCGCCAACCCTTTCCATGCCGTGCATTTTCTTACGCCTCTTTTCGCGCGCGGCGCAAAATCCGCCTGCGACACGCTTAAATGATAACACACAAAGCTGGGTAAGGCACTATAGCCCGCTCACGGCGGTATAAAAACAGGAAGAGCGATTTGCGAGAAATCCGGCTGTTGATTTTACTGATTTGTATTTCGAGCCGCGCATAAAAATAGGGAGGCTCCTTTCGGAGGCCTCCCCTTTTGCTTTTCTGCGGAGGGTTACAGCTCCCTCGGCTGCGCTTGGTAGTGCGTGTGGAGGTAGTGATGCGACTTCTCTCCCAGCGGCTTGCCGAGCCAGTTTTTGTAAAGGGCGATGATGTCCGGGTTGTTGTGCGACTGGCGCAGGGTGTTCGCCTCGTCGTCGCGGTAGATGGCCGCGGTGCGCGCCGCGCGGATCTCCGGCGTCACCGGCTGGGGCTGTCCGCCGCCGCCGATGCATCCGCCCGGGCAGGCCATGACTTCGATGAAGTGGTAGTCCGCTTCGCCTGCGCGGACCTTGTCCATCAGGATTTTGGCGTTTCTCAGCGTGTGGGCCACCGCGAGCTTCACTGTGACGTTCCGGCCCTTGATCGGCACTTCGACGCTGGCTTCTTTGATGCCTTCCATGCCGCGGACCGGCTTGAAGGCGATTCCCGGGATTTCCTTGCCGTCGTTGAGGATCGAGTAGACGGTGCGTATCGCGGCTTCCATAACGCCGCCCGTCGCCCCGAAGATCACGCCGGCGCCGGTCGATGTACCGAGCGGGCTGTCGTATTTTTCTTCGGGCAGGCTCTTGAAGTCGATGCCGGCGTTTTTGATCATGCGGGCGAGTTCGCGCGTCGTGAGCGAGACGTCGACGTCGGGAATGCCGGGGTTGCTCTGCAGCTGCGGGCGTATGATCTCGGATTTCTTGGCGGTGCAGGGCATGATCGAAACGCTGAATATCTTCTCGACGGGGATTCCCTGCGTCTCGGGCCAGTAGGTCTTAGTCAGGGCGCCGAACATGCCCTGCGGAGACTTGGCCGTCGAAAGGTGCGGCAGGAGGTCGGGATATTTCATTTCGATGAAGTTGATCCAGCCCGGCGAGCAGGAGGTGATCATCGGCAGTACGCCGCCGTTGAGCACGCGGTCGATGAACTCGCTGCCCTCTTCCATGATGGTGAGGTCGGCGGAGAAGTCCGTGTCGAAGACCTTGTCGAAGCCGAGGCGGCGCAGCGCGGCGACCATCTTTCCGGTGACGATTTCGCCCGCCGGCAGGCCGAGCTCTTCGCCGAGCGCCACGCGCGTGGCGGGCGCCGTCTGGACGATCGTGTATTTCTCGGGATCGGCGATGGCGGCGAAGACTTTTTCCGTGTCGTCGCGCTCGCAGATGGCGGCGGTCGGGCAGACCGCGGCGCACTGCCCGCAATATGAGCAGTAAACTTCGTCGAGGCCGAGGCCGAAGGCCGGTTCGACGATCGTCTTGAAGCCGCGGTTCACGAAGGAGTAGACGTCGAGCCCCTGACGCTCGTGGCAGGCCCTGATGCAGCGTCCGCAGAGGATGCACTTGTTGGGGTCGCGGACGAGGCTGGGGTTGTTTTCGTCTTTTACGGCCTTGCGCTTTTCGCCGGTGTAGGGCACTTCGCGGACGCCTATTTCGGCGGCCGTGCGCTGGAGTTCGCAGTCGTTGTTCTTCTGGCAGAAGAGGCAGTCCTGCGGGTGGTTCGCAAGAAGGAGTTCGATGACCGTCTTGCGCGTCTCGCGCACCTTCTGCGTGTTCGTGTGCACGACCATGCCGTCGGCGACTGGATATACGCAGGCCGCACCGAGCCCGCGCGCCTTTTCTATCTCAACGATGCACACGCGGCACGCGCCGACTTTCTCCAGCTCCGGATGGTAGCAGAGCTGCGGAATACGGATCCCGGCTTTGGCAGCGGCTTCTATTACGGTAAAATCAGAGGGCACCTCTACTGTTATGCCGTCTATTGTCACTTTAACAAGTTCCATATTATTTTTACTCCCCTTCCATTAGCCGAAATTATCCGCGCACGATCGCCTTGAACGGGCACTTCTCCATGCATACGCCGCACTTGATACATTTCGCGGTGTCGATGGAGTACACCTGCTTCGGCTGGCCGCTGATGGCGTTTGCCGGGCAGTTTCTCGCGCAGAGGCCGCAGCCTTTGCATGCGTCGGTTATCTTGTAGTTGAGAAGATGTTTGCATACGCCGGCCGGGCATCTCTTCTCCTTGATGTGGGCTTCGTACTCGTCTCTGAAGTAGCGGAGCGTGGAGAGGATCGGGTTCGGCGCCGTCTGTCCGAGGGCGCAGAGCGCGCCGGCTTTGATCGAGTAGGCGAGTTTTTCGAGCTTGTCGATGTCGCCGTCCTCGCCTTTGCCGTCGGTGATCTTTTCCAGCAGTTCGAGCATACGCTTAGTGCCTTCGCGGCACGGCGTGCATTTGCCGCAGGATTCCGACTGCGTGAAGTTGAGGAAGAACTTCGCGACGTCCACCATGCAGGTGTCCTCGTCCATCACGACGAGTCCGCCCGAGCCCATCATAGCGCCGGCGGCGATGAGCGAGTCATAGTCGATAGGCGTGTCGAGGAGCTCTTCGGGCATGCATCCGCCCGACGGTCCGCCGATCTGAACGGCCTTGAATTTCTTGCCGCCGATGATGCCGCCGCCGATGTCGAAGATGATCTCGCGCATCGTGATGCCCATCGGGACTTCGGCGAGCCCGGTGTTGTTGATTTTGCCGGTGAGGGCGAAGACCTTCGTCCCCTTTGATTTTTCAGTGCCGAGCTTGGCGAACTCCTCCGCGCCCACGCGGAAGATGTAAGGAATGTTCGCGAAGGTCTCGACGTTGTTTATATTAGAAGGCTTGCCCCAGAGCCCCTTAACCGCCGGGAAGGGCGGGCGGGGACGCGGCATGCCGCGGTTGCCTTCGATGGACTGCATAAGCGCGGTCTCTTCGCCGCAGACGAAGGCGCCGGCACCCTCTTTGATGTGGATGCGGAAGTTGAAGTCCGTGCCCAAGATGTGCTCTCCCAGGAGTCCGGCTTCTTCGGCCTGGGAGATGGCCTGCCTCAGGCGTTTGATCGCGAGCGGATACTCGGCGCGGCAGTAGATGTAGCCTTCGTCCGCCCCGATCGCGTAGGCGCCGATGCACATGCCTTCGAGTATCGCGTGCGGGTCGCCCTCAAGCAGCGAACGGTCCATGAACGCGCCGGGGTCCCCCTCGTCCGCGTTGCAGATGATGTATTTCTTCGGCCCAGGCGATTTCTGGCAGAAGCCCCACTTCATGCCCGTCGGGAAGCCGCCGCCGCCGCGTCCGCGGAGGCCGGTCTTTTTCATCTCTTCGACGACCTGCTGCGGCGTCATCGTAAGAAGGACTTTCGCGAGCCCTTCGTAGCCGTCGGCGCCGATGTATTCCTCAAGGGAGTCGGGGTTGATGCGCCCGCAGTTCTTGAGGACCTGGCGGTGCTGCTTCTTGTAGAAGTCGATCTGCGCGTAATCGGGGACGCTTTCCTCGGTGATGGGTTCTTTGTAGAGGAGGCGCCCGACGATACGCCCTTTGAGCAGATGCTCGCTGACTATCTCGGGGACGTCTTCGGGCGTGACGTGCGTGTAGAACGTTCCTTCGGGATATATGATGACGAGGGGGCCGTGCTCACAGAAGCCCTGGCACCCCGTTTCGACCACCGCCACCTCTTTCTCGAGGCCGGCGGCCTTTACT
Organism: Synergistes jonesii; assembly: GCF_000712295.1. NCBI lineage: Bacteria > Thermotogati > Synergistota > Synergistia > Synergistales > Synergistaceae > Synergistes > Synergistes jonesii. The sequence continues at coordinate 29,541 of NZ_JMKI01000034.1, forward strand.
TCGTCTTTGAATTTTGCGATCACCTTAAGGGAGCCGCCGGAGGTGCAGCCAGTTCCCGCGCATACCAGTACATGTGCTCTTACGAGAGCCATAGAAAATTCCTCCCTTCAGCCTACGCTTCTTTGCTGGGAATCTTGCCTATGACAAGATCCTGAACGACGACGCCGTTGATGAGATGGTCCGCTATAATGCGCGGAACGTCGCTCGGCTTCACGTTTCCGTAGGTGACTCTGTCCTTGCCTGGAAGGACTACGTCGAGAAGGGGCTCCTTCTGGCACATGCCGATACATCCGGTCTGGAGGACCGCCACGTCGTGTATGTTGCGCTTTGCAAGCTCTTCGAGTACGGCCGTCATCACCGTGCGCGCGCCCGCCGCTATGCCGCAGGTGCCCATGCCGATGATGATCTGTTTCTCGTTTAGTTTTCTCGTTTCTGTCTGCTGCTTAGCGGCAGCCTTTATCTTACGAAGATCTTCAAGACTCTTGATTGCCATTTAAAATTCCTCCCCTCAGCCTACGCGTACTGGTCCAGGATCTCACCGATCTTCTGCGGTGTGAGCCTTCCATGAGTCTCGTCGTTGACCATGACGCAGGGAGCGAGCCCGCACGCGCCTATGCAGGCGACCGTCTCAAGCGTGAACTTGAGGTCACCCGTCGTAGACTGGCCTTCTTTGAGGCCGAGCTTGTCCCTGATTCCCTGCAGGACGTTCTTCGCTCCGCGGACGTGGCATGCCGTCCCCTGGCAGGAACGGATGATATTCTTCCCGCGCGGCTCAAGATGGAACTGCGCATAGAAGGTCACCACGCCGAATATCTGGCTGATAGGAATTTCAAGCTGTTTGCCGATTTCGATCAGGACATCTTTAGGCAGATAGCCGAAGATATCCTGAGCCTGCTGAAGCACGGGAATGACGCTTCCCTTAGTGCCGCGGTATTTGCCGAGGAGCTCTGCCAGCTGCTCCCACTGCATTTCCGACGTTTTCTCCACCATAAAACGCACCCTCCTTAGTTGTTGCCTCTTCCAGACCCTCCCGTCCGAAAAAGACGCCGATGTAACTATTTGTAGAAAGTTACAAATCAATTCGCTGCGCCCGATGCGAAGCACACGCAACAGAGCACTTGCGAAAAAGTACACAAAGCATCATTATTATATCCTAACACGGCGATTAATAGCAACCGAGATTCTTACTTTTTTCACAAAATAAATATGGATTTGTCTATTTAATTCATTTATGCCGAGTTTTCAGACTAATTTTTATAGAACATTTTTTTATATCGTTTTGAATGGGCTGGAGCGCGGGGAAAAATAGTATAATCTGCGCAGGCACAACAGCCTAATATCAGATGAAGGGGCCTTTGCGTTGAAGAGTAAAAGCGCGGGCGGAGCGCGCCCGTTCGATTATATTATCGTCCTCGTCACGGTGGTCATATGGGGCGGCAGCTTCGCCTCGACCAAATACGCGCTCGCGCAGGCCGAGCCTTCCCTCATTCTGCTGATGCGCTTTTTCTTCGCCGTGCTCGTGCTCGCCGCCGGCTGTTATTTCGAGGGGACGCTGCGGCTGCCGGCGCGCGAAGAGCTGCCGTCGCTCCTCTTCATGGGCTTTCAGGGGATATTTTTTCACCAGGGGATACAGGCCGTGGCGATGAAGACGGCCGGGGCCGGCAACTCGAACTGGATGATGGTCGCCTCTCCGGCGCTCGTCGCCGTGCTGGGGCGGATATTCTTGAAGGAAAAAATTTCGCGGGCGGGGGCGGCCGGGCTTCTGCTCGCCGCCGCAGGCGTTGCTTTAGTGCTCGCGCGCGGCACCGTAAAGGGGACGGCCGAAAGCGGCTCTTTCGGCTCGGTCGGAGATTATATCATGCTCTTCTCTGTGCTCAACTGGGCGGTATTCCTTATAATATCGCGCAAATTCCTGCGCGCTTCGCTGCCTCCGGCTTTCTCTATCTTCTGGGAGCTAGTCTTCGCGTTTTTCTATGCGCTTGCGGCGTCGTTCGTCGTCGGGACGAATTTTTCGCTCGTCGCAACCTTCTCGCCGCAGACGTGGCTTTCGATAGTCTTTCTCGGCGCGCTATCCTCGGGGCTCGCTTATCTCTTCTGGTACAAGGAGCTCGCGATATTTCCGGTCGCAAAGCTGGTGATATTCCAGTTTCTCCAGCCCGTCGCCGGCATGGCCATATCGTACCTACTGATAGGCGAGCGCTATACGCCGTGGCTGGCGCTCGGCGCCGCGATGATCGTATGCGGCATCTGCCTTGTCAATAAAAAATGACGACCTTGCGGGACCGCGCCGCAAACGCTCGTAAAAACGAAGGGCAAGGAATACATAGTCGCAAGAAAGAAGGGCGGAGTATTCTTAAAATTGCCGCGAAAGGCGGACGAAGGGAAGAGGCGGCGCTCCGCCTCTTCCCTTTCTCCTCAGAGGGTTTCGCGGCAATCTTTTAACCGCGCCGCGCCCGATGGTGCACCGCGCGGTATAAAACCGCGCCGCCCGGATAGACGGAGACGTTTTCGAAGCCGTGCTGCGCCAGTATGCGCGCTGCGGTGTAGGCGCGGGCGCCTATCGCGCAGAGTATTATTATTTCGCCGCCGCGATATTTTTCCAGTTCGCCGAGTCTTTCGCGCAGCTTGCCGAGAGGGATGTGCAGCGCGCCGGGCGCCTTATACGCTGCGAGCTCGCGTTCTTCGCGCACTTCGATAAGAAGCGCTTCGGGGTTCCTCTCCATCTCGTCCCACGGGCAGAAGCGGACGAGCCCCGCAAGGAGATTTTCCGCGACATATCCCGCCATGTTGACGGGGTCCTTCGCGGAGGAGAAGGGCGGCGCGTAAGCGAATTCCAGTTCCTTCAGGTCGCCGACCGAAGCCCCGAAGCGCATCGCGGCGGATATCGTGTCTATGCGCTTGTCGGCTCCGCCTCCGACGGCCTGCGCGCCGAGGATGCGCCTGTCTTTGAGCGAAAACACCAGCTTGAGCGTCAGCGGTGTCCAGCCCGGATAGTAGCCGGCGTGCGATTTCTGCGCGATTATCAGGCTTTCGTAGTCGCGCCCCTTTTCGAGCCCCAGCTTTTGCAGCTTTTTCTCGTTCATACCTGTCGCCGCCGCGGCGAGGCCGAAGACGCGCGCGATCGAAGTGCCCTGCGTGCCGCCGTAGCGCGCGCCGACACCCGCGATGTTGTCCGCCGCCACTCTCCCCTGCTTGTTGGAGGGGCCGGCGAGAGGGATCATCGCGCGCCCCTTCATGACGAACTCCTCGACCTCGGTCACGTCGCCGACCGCGAAAATGCAGGGGTCGGAGGTGCGCTGGGCCGCGTCCGTCACGACGCCGCCGCGTTCGTTCACTTTTAGCCCCGCGCCGCGCGCGAGTTCACAGTTCGGGCGCACGCCGATCGACAGGATCGCCAGCTGCGCGCCGACGCTCTTGCCGCTTTTGAGCTCCAGCAGGACGCCGCCCGCTTCGTCGCGGAAAGAGGAGACCGCGTCGCCAAGGATAAGTTCGACGCCGGCGTCCCTGATTCTCTCGTGGAGCAGTTGCGCCATCTCGAAGTCGAGCGGCGTCATCACCTGATCCAGCGCCTCTATAAGCGTGACCTTGACGCCGGCCGCGTGCAGATTTTCTGCGGTCTCCAGCCCGATGAAGCCGCCTCCTACGACCACCGCGCTTTCGATACTCTTCTGCTCTATCATCGCTCTGATGCACTCGGCGTCCTCCACCGTCCAAAGCGTCGCAACGCGCGGCGAGGTTATACCGGGGATGTCGGGGCGCAGCGGCGAAGAGCCCGTGGCCAGCACCAGCGTGTCGTAACTTTCCTCGTACGTCCGGCCGCTTTGCAGCTCTTTGACCGTCACCCTCTTTTTCTTCCTGTCTATAGATACGACTTCGCTGAGCAGTCGCACGTCGGCCTTGAATCTGTCGCGCAAGAACTCCGTCTTCAGCACGAGCAGCGCGTCGCGCGACTCGATCTCGCCGCCGACGCGGTAGGGCAGGCCGCAGTTCGCGTAGGAGACGTGCTCCCCGCGCTCGAAAATGATTATCTCGGCCTCTTCGTCGAGTCTGCGCAGCCGTGCCGCGCAGCTCGCGCCTCCGGCGACGCCGCCGACTATCAAAACTTTTTTGTTCATCGTCGATTCTCCCTTCGTTCGGGCGCGGCTTCCGCCGATTCTCCCGATTCAAAGAAATCCTACGGCTAAGGCGCGGGAAGGTCTGTGATGTTGTCACATTCCGCAGGCGAAAACAAAGTTTATTGTACCCACTTAGAAAAACCACGCTTTTCAGCGACGACCGACATAGAACGAAGTTAGTAATTCTGTGAGATGGCAGGAAGGAATAAAACCTCTTGAAAATATATGTTAAAACATATACAATGTGGCGTGAGATAAAAATAAGGAGGAGCCAAAGTGGTTTACACGATCGACGAGTTGCGCGAGTTTATTGAGCCGATTGCCAGAAAATACCGGCTTCGCGCGGTATACTTATTCGGTTCCTACGCTAGAAATAATGCCACGGATTCCAGTGATGTGGATATTCTGGTAGACAGAGAGGGCTCCGTTATCCGCAGCATGTTCGACATGGGCGGGCTATATGCCGATCTGTGCGACAATATCGGCAGGGAGGTCGACCTTGTCACAACGCAGACATTAGAACAAAAAAGCACACAAGAACGGATGCCGTGGTTTGTGGATAATTTGCAGAAAGAAAAGGTCAAAATTTATGAACAACGGTGATCGCCAAAGACTTCTGCATATTCACAGGTATTGCCAAGACATTGCGAGATTTGTTGAGAGATTCGGCAAGGATTATACGACGTTCGTCGAGGATAGAGCCTACCTCAGCGCGGTGTCAATGTGCGTTCTCCAGATCGGCGAATTAGCAAATGGGCTCTCCGACGAGTTCCGCGAAGAGACAAAAGACCAGATGCCATGGGGAATGATACGCGGTATGCGAAACTGGATAGCGCATGCGTATGCGGAAATGGATGAAGCCATCATTTGGGAAACCGCTATAAATGATATTCCCAGGCTCCTCCACTTCTGCGACAGCCTTTTGGAGACGGGGGAGGACAACCAATGAGCGCCGCGATGACAATTGACGAAGAATTAAAAGTTGAGCATGAGATAATTCAATCCCTGGTCGACGCCCGGAAGGCAAACGGGCTCACCCAAAAACAACTCGCGGAAAAGACGGGGATCACTCAGTCCGACATAAGCAAGCTGGAAAACGGCGGCGCAAACCCGTCGCTTCGTACGCTTCGCCGGCTTGCGGCCGCTCTGGGTATGCGGGTCAAGATCGAATTCGTTGCCAGGTAAGGTCTGATTTTGCAGAAACATTTTAGAAAACCGAGCTTTTCAGCGGCAACCATACTATTTTATGGGAGTCCGGCAGCACGCGCATTCTCTTCTTCTGTGATGACTTTATTTATATGCTAAGGTGAAGCGGCCGAGGCCGGCCGCTTCACCTTAGAGGTTTGTGGTATTTTCGAAAAATCCGTTTACTTCTTGAGCTGTCTTACGACGTCGATGACCGTGCCGTCCCTCCATTCGACGACGCCGATGATTCTGTCCGTCGTCCTGACGGGGTCTGTGGGGCCGGACATTTTCTTCGCGTGCGCCGCAAGCTCCTCCATCGGGACGAGCGGCAGATCCTTCACGCCGCTCACCGCGTCGAGAAGGTCTTTTCTGCGCGGGTTGATCGTGACGCCGTATTCGGTGACGATCGCGTCGATGACTTCGCCCGGCGTCGTGACGTTGTAAACGCTGTCGGTGACGCAGGGGATCCTGCCGCGGAGAAGGGGCTGCGCGATTATCGTGAGCTTCGCTCCGGCCGCCGTGTCCTGATGTCCGCCAGTGCCGTGCAACAGGGCGCCGTCGGCCTCCGTGTTGACGTTGGCGTTGAAGTCCGTGTCGACCTCGGTGGCACCCAGGATGACGACGTCCAACATGTTGACAGCCGCACCGCAGTTCCACGGGTTCGCGTACCAGTCGGCGGAGATTTCGATGTGGTTCGGGTTTTCGCCGATAGATCTGACCGCGTCGAGGTCGAAGGACTGGACGTCCATCAGCTTGCCGACGAGCCCCTCTTTGAGGAGTTCAACGAAGTAGCCTGTGATGCCGCCGAGTCCGAACCCGCCCTTGATGCCCTTCTTGAGCATCGCTTCTTTCATGAAGGCGGTGACTGCGAGCGGGATGCCGCCAGCGCCGGTCTGGAAGGATATGCCGTCTTTGAAGTAGGGGCTGGCCTCGATGAGCTGCGACGCATAGCGCGAGATGAGCAGGCGCAGCGGGTCTCTCGTGACCTTCGTGGTGCCGGAGACGATGCCGGCGGGGTCGCCGATCGACGGGACTTCGACGACTATGTCGGCTTTAGTCTGCGGTATCGAAACGGGCGACGCCGGGAAGTCGACGAGGTTGTCTGTGACGGCTACGACCTTGTCGGCGTAGTCCGCGTCCGTGAAGGCGTAGCCGAGCGAGCCGCAAGCCGATTTGCCGAGCGTGCCGCAGATGTTGCCGTATTTGTCGGCGGTAGGGGCGGCGATGAAGGCCACGTCGATGTGCACGTCGCCGGCCATTACCGCGCGCGGACGCCCGCCGTGGCTGCGGAGGACGACCGGTACCTGCATGCCGCCCTCGGAGACGAGCTGCCCTATCGGTCCGTTGACGGAGCCCATTATCTTCGTCACGACTCCGCTCTTGATGTGGTCGATGACTTTTTTGTGGACCCCGAAAAGCGCCGTCGGGAAGAGCGTGAGCTCTTTGATCCCCATCTCTGCGCAGGCGTCGAGGACCATGTTGACGACGTAGTCACCGTTCCTGAGGTGATGATGGAAGGATACGGTCATGCCGCTCTTCAGCCCACTGGCCTTTATCGCTTCTTTGATCGAGCTGACGCGCTTGTCGGTGACGTCGTTGTTGAAGCAGCGGAGCTTGGCTCCGGCTATCGCACCCTCGGGCTTTCTCGCGAAGGCCCCCTGATAATGCCTGACCTTGCCGTAACCCTCTATGTAGTCGGGTATTTCACGTTTTACTGCGTTGATCGTCATTCTCTTTCACCCTCCTGCTTATGCGAGCCCGGCGCGGACGAGGACGTACTCCGCCCTCTTGACGACCGGCATGTCGACCATCTTGCCGTCCACGGTGACGGCGCCTTGGCCGCGCTCCGCCGCTTCCTTCGCCGCCGCGAGTATCTTCTGGGCCTTGGCTATTTCGGCTTCTGTCGGGTTGAAGACGTCGTGGATGATGCGTATCTGGTTCGGGTGGATTATGGATTTGCCCGCAAATCCGAGCTGTTTGATGAACTGAGTCTCTTTCCTGAGCCCTTCGTCGTCGGTGACGCGGGAAAAGACGGTGTCGAGCGGATCGACGCCGGCCGCGCGCCCGGCGAATACGACGAATCTTCTGGCCCATTCGAGCTCCGTACCGTCCATCGAGCGTTCCGTCTTGAGGTCGGCGCGGAGGTCTTCGCCGCCGGGGATGATGGCCGCGATGCGCGGCGACGCGGTGGCGATTTCGTAGGCGTTGAGTATGCCCTTAGCCGTTTCCAACAAGCAGAAGAGTTTCAGCTTGCCCTGCGGCACGCCGTATTTATCTTCGAGGCGGGATATCTCTTCGTCGAGTATCTTTACCGTCTCGGCGCTGTCGACCTTCGGAGCGCGTATGCCGTCGAGGCGCTTCATCGGAACTATCGCCTCAAGGTCTTTCTTCCAGAATTCCGTGTCGATCCCGTTGATGCGGACGGTAACTTCGACGCTGCCGAATTCGCCCTGCTTAAGATATTTGCTTACGAGGATCCTCGCCGCGTCCTTCTCGACCATCGCTACGGCGTCCTCAAGGTCGAGGATGACGCCGTCGGAGCCGAAGAGGTGCCCTTTCGTCAGCATGTTGGGATTGTTGCCGGGAAGGTAGAGCATTGTGCGTCTCATGGTTTTCTCTTCCTCCTACTTCGTGAGCCTGCCGTAAGCGGCTTCCACGCGCGCGCCCAGGACTATGTCGAGCGCGCCGTTGTCCTGCACGGCGACGTCCATGTCTTTTACGGAAAGCTCGGCGAGAGTCTCTTTGATTTTTTTCGTCATGGCGGTCGTAAAGCGGGCCGCGCTGGCGCCCGTGATGTTTATTTTGATGCCTGCGCCTGGGGCTGCCTCCGTGAGCGTTACGAGGCAGTCCATCGATTCAAGCGTTCCGGCCTGTGCCGTCTTCATTGTGCGTTTCCCCCTGTCGAAAAAGTAACGCGGCCTGCCCGCCGATTGACGAACAGACAGGCCGCTTGTAGTTTAACGGTGATTGAATCAGTCTTCGAAACCGATAAGGGAGGCTTCGTCCCACGCGCACATCTTGTGGACCTTCTCCTTCGCGGCCGCGAGTTTCGCGCCCTTGAAGTCCGGGTTGATTTTCTGCGCTATGGCCGTGGCCATGTCGAGCGTCGAAACGGCGTTTTTCTCCCAGTCCGGGTCGTCGCGGAAGTCGCGGAGAACGTCGTATGTCAGCGTTCCGGGCTTGCTTTCGACGAGGACTTCGCCAATCGCCTTTTCGATTTTCCTGCCCTCTTCCTCGAGTCCGAGGTAGTCGAGCATCATCTTGCTGGCCATCAGCATCGCGCAGGGGTTGACCTTGTACTGGTGGGCGTACTTGGGGACCGAGCCGCTCGACGGTTCAAAGAGCGCCGCGTTCTCGCCGATGTTTCCCGACGGCGCGAAGCCCAGCCCGCCGGTCAGCTGCGAAGCTTCGTCGGAGAGGATGTCCCCGAAGACATTCGACGCGACGTAGACGCTGTAGTTCTGCGGGTTCTTGATGAGCCACATCGCGGTGGCGTCGGCGTTCTCTTCGTGGGCTTCGATTCCGTACTGCTCGTATTCCTTCGCTATTTCGAGGAACTTTCTCTTCATCATGCCGTCCGTCTGGCGGATGACGTTGGCTTTGTTTCCGCAGTGCACCGTCTTGCGGCCTGTCGCCTTAGCGTATTCGAAGGCGGCGCGGATGATGCGTTCGCAGCCTGCTTCCGAGAATACGCGCCAGGAAACGGCGACGTTGCCTTTGCCCTCGCGGAAGCGGTCCATACCGGGGTGCAGGTCGAACATCTCTTTCGGCAGCGGGTAGAATTCGACCGCCGCGTAGAGGTCCTCCGTGTTTTCGCGGAACATCACGATGTCAATGTCGGGATCGCCCTTGAGCGGGGTGCCGATGCCGGGGAGTTTCTTGGCGGGGCGCATGTTGATGTAAAGGTCGAAAAGCTGGCGCATCTGCAGGATAGCGGATTTGAAGCCCTTCACGCCGGCCTTCGAGGTGATGGCCGCCATGATCGTCGCGTCGGTATCCCTGATCATTTTAATCGTTTCCGGCGGGACCGTGTTGCAGCGCGGGTCGCCTTCGCCGAATTTCTTGTTCGACTTTTCCCACATGCACCAGCCGAGGTCGGCCCTGTGCCAATTGATGGGCAGATCCATCGCTTCCAGGACGAGAAGGGCGCCCTCCATCATGTCAAAGCCGGAGTCGTCTCCAGCCATGTACGTTACGTCGTAGCGCTCTTTCTTTTCCTTGACTCTCATGATATTTGCCATAATACAATATCTCCTCCTCTTGGGGTTTGCGGTGCGTTTATTTTTTTACCCGGCCCCGCCTCGGGGCCGGGGCGTTCAACTAACTTACGCTAAGCCGAGCTCCTTCTTGACGTGTGGGATGAGCCCACCGTCCTTTATGAGCCCCTGCACGAATTCTGGATAGGGCGGGAAGGGATATTCCTTGCCGCCGGCGATTATCACTCCGCGTTCGAAGTCTATCTCCACTTCGTCGCCAGCTTTGATCGCTTCGACCGCCGCCGGGCAGATGATGATCGGCAGCCCTTCGTTGAAACAGTTGCGGTAGTAGATGCGCGCGAAGCTCTTGGCGATGATCGCCGCTATGCCGCGCTCTTTGATGCAGGTGACGGCCTGCTCGCGGCTGGAGCCGCAGCCCCAGTTTTTGCCGCCGACGATGATGTCGCCGGGCTTCGCGTTTTTGTTGAACTCGGGGTCAAGGTCTTCGCAGGCCACCTTGGCCATGTCGGCGCGTTCCTTGATGGTGTAGGTGTATTTCCCCGGGAAAATGACGTCGGTGTTCACGTCGTCGCCGTATTTCCAGACTTTACCTTTTACAGACATATTTATCTTCCTCCGTTCGTATATCTCTGTTGCGGCCTCGCCGCGCAAGTTCGGCCGCGGAAATCGAAAGGGTTCCCCCTTAGCGATTCCTCGGGTCGGAAATTTCGCCTTTGATCGCCGACGCCGCCACCGTCATCGGGCTTGCGAGGTAGATGAAGCTCTCCTTGTCGCCCATGCGCCCCTTGAAGTTTCTGTTGGCCGTGCTGATCGCGGATTCGCCGGGGGCCAAGATGCCCTCGTGGTTGCCCATGCAGGGGCCGCAGCCCGGGTTGCATATAACGCAGCCGGCATCAAGGAAGATGTCAAGAAGCCCTTCCTTCATGGCCTGACGATATACTATCCAGGAAGCGGGTATCACTACCGTGCGTACCGCGACTTTCTTTCCTTTGAGAACCTGAGCTGCCAGACGCAGGTCTTCGATGCGGCCGTTGGTGCAGGAGCCGAGGAAGGCTTCGTGGATCTTCGTGCCCTTGACCTCTTCGATCGGAGCGTAGTTGTCGACCTTGTGCGGCTTGGCGACTCCCGGCGTGATGTCGCCTAAGTCGTAGTGGAATTCCTTCGCGTAAACGGCGTCTTCGTCGGCCCAGATGGCCTCCCATTTGTCGCTCTTCGCGTTGCCGCGCTCTTTGAGCAGGTCAAGCAGCTTTTTGTCCGGCTTGCAGACGGCGTTCTTCGCGCCGAACTCGATACCCATGTTGCAGAGCGTCATACGCTCGGCTATGCTCATGTTCTCGATGCCTTCGCCGTGGAATTCGACGCTCATGTAGTCGGCGCCGTCGGCCCTGACGTCGCCGATGAACTTAAGGATGAAGTCCTTAGCGGAGACGCCGGGCTTGAACTTCCCGGTAACTACGACCTTCATGCTCTCTGGAACTTTGAACCAGAGCTTCCCCGTGGCCCAGACCGCCGCCATCTCGGAGCGGCCGATGCCCGTCGAGAATGCGCCGTATGCGCCGTAGGTGCATGTGTGGCTGTCGCTGCCGACCATTACGAGGCCGGGGAGGGCGAAGCCCTCTTCGCACATCTTTTGGTGACAGACGCCGCCTTCGCTCTTGACGTCGTAGAAGTTGGGTATCCCCTGCGCCGCGACGAATTCGCGGACTTCCTTGTGGTTCACGGCGTGGTCGCTCGTCGGAGCGGGCACCGCGTGGTCGAGTATCAGGCAGATGCGCTCGGGATATTTTACGTTTTTGACGCCGATCTTTTTGAACGTCCTGGCTATAGGGGCGCCGTTGTCGTGGCTCATGCAGAAATCCGGTTCCACCGTTACGACCTGGTTCGCCGTGACTTCGTATCCGGCCGCCTTACCGAGAACCTTTTCAGCAAATGTCTTGCCCATAAGATATTCCTCCTGCTTATTTCGCACCGGCTTTGGCCTTCATGTAATTCATAAGGCCGCCGGCTTTCATTATATCGTTCTCAAGATCGCTGACCGCGTCGCCGTGGAATACGTTGCCGTTGGTGGCGTCTTTGATCGTTCCAGTTGACAGCTCTACCTCAAGTTGGTCGCCGTCCTTTATCTTTCCTTCTTTTATAGCTTCCGATAGGCCCTTCACAAATAGGACGGGATAGCCGTTGTTGATCGCGTTTCTATAGTAAATGCGGCTGCAGGTTTCCGCGAGGACACAAGGGATCCCGGCGTACTCGAGGCAATAGACCGCGTGTTCACGGCTGGAGCCGCAGCCGAAGTTCTTGCCGGCCACCACAAAATCGCCAGGCTTCACTTCTTTGGCGAAGTTTTCTTTGCCGGGATAGTATTCGAAGGCATACTGCGGCATATTCTTGGGGTCGGTCTCCGCGAGATATTTGTTGTGGTAGATGAGGTCGGTATCGACGTCATCGCTGAATACCCATGCTCTGCCTTTGAGAATTTCGCTCATAACACTCTTCCTCCTCTATCTACTTCAATATGTCTCTCGGATCTGTGATGCATCCCTTGACGGCCGTCGCCATCGCGGTCATAGGACTCATCAGGTAGGTGTGGCTGCCTTTTCCGACCTTGCCTATGAAATTACGGTTCGTCGTCGAACAACCTACGTCGCCGGACGGCATTGCGCCATAATGCTCCGCGGTACAGAGCGAGCAGGTCGGGTTCGTAAATACGATCCCAGCCTTGAGGAAATCCTCGGCCATCCCCTCTTTTATGCAGCGGAGCTGTATCTCGGTAGTCGAGGGAGTGATAATCGTGCGGACCTTCGGGCTGACCTTGCCGCCGCCAGCCATCAGCACCTCGTGCGCCGCCTTGAGATCTTCATAACGACCGTTCGAACAGGAGCCTATATGGACCTGGTCGACGACAGTTCCCGCAATCTCGCGCACCGGCTTCACGTTGTCTGGAGCGTCCGGGCAGGAGGCGAGCGGCTCAAGATCCGTCACGTCGTAGTGGATCACCTTGCAGTATTCGGCGTCGGGATCGGCCTTCAGCTCTTCGGCCAGCTTCGCGACTTCCGGTCCGGCGCGCTCAACGAGCCATTTGAGAACCTCGCCGTTAGGCATTATGAGAGGGACCTTGCCGCTCATTTCTGTGACCATCGAGCAGAGTGTAATGCGTTCGTCGAGCGAGGCGTTTTCGATCGTCTCACCGGTGAATTCGACGGCGAGAAAATCCATGCCGCCGGCACCGAGATCGCCTACGATATGTGTCAGGAGGTCCCTCATGCAGACGCCCTTTTTGAATTTTCCGGTTACCTCGATCTTCATTGTCTCAGGGACACGGAACCAGTTCGTTCCAGCAATATAGGAAGCGGCGATGTCGGAGTTGCCGACGCCGGTCGCGAACGCACCTATCGAACCGAGGAGGTTCATGTGGCTGTCCGTTCCGAGCACGACGTCGCCGGGCTTTATCATGCCTGCTTCAAGCATTACATGCTGTCCGATCCCGTTGTTGATGTCAAAAAGATGCGTTACTCCCTGTTTTTTACAGAATTCACGGATTATTTTCTGGTTCGCGGCTACCTTCTCAGAATGCGCGGGAGCCTGTAGGTCAAACGTGAAAGCGAGTTTGTTTGGATCCCATACCTTAGCCTCCTTGCCCATCTCCTTTTCAAACTGGAGAACTACGTTGGCCCCCCCGAAGTCGCGGCAGGTCGCCCAGTCGATGTTGCACCAGACACGGTCGCCCTCTTTGACCGGATGGCCGCAGGCCTTCTCCATTATTTTCATTATCGATGTCTTGCCCATTCCTTATTCCCTCCGTTTTATTTATGGTGGAAAATTATTGTCTACTTCAATCCAAGGAAGGACTTCACAGATTCAAAATTGATGAAGTCGGCCTTGTTTACAATGACTCCCTCTGGACTGCGCAGAGTGCCGTCGCCTTCCTTTGCGTGGTTCGCGATTATGTGGCCGATAGCGTCGGAACAGCCGTTGCGCATCGCGATCACCGTGCCCGAGAAGGGGTGGCGGAGATTCTTGCCCATCGGCGATTTTACCGTTTCTCCGGCGGCGTTTCTCACGTATTCGACGAGCTTGCCTACGTCGTGGAGCAGCGCGCCCGCTATCAGCAGGTCGTTGTCGATCGTGAATTTAGCGTCCTTCTCGGCGTAGATAGCGTTGAATTCATCCATTGCGCGCTTCGCCACGCGCGTTACGCCGCGCACGTGTTCAAGATACGAGAACGGGCAGTCCGGAATAAGGAGCGTGAAAGGGATCTTGTCCATGTCTTCCGGCTCCCAACCCCCTGTCTTGAGCGCGTCGACGTACGAGGCGACTACCTTCGCCTGAAGCTCCTTGTCCTTGATCCATTCGATCTCCGGGAACATCTCTCTGATTTTCTTCTCCATAGCTCTTCCTCCCGTAAAGGTCTTTGATGTTGATATTTTGCCTCTCTTGCTTTATGCGTTTATTCGCCCGCCGCTATGCCTCTGTGCAGCGTGCGGTAAATCCTGTCTATATGGCGCGAGGCGGCTTCGCGCGCCTTTTCCACGTTATGGTCGAGTATCGCGTCGTACATCTCTTTGTGTTCGTTTAAAAACGCGTCTTTATCGTCGAGAAGATTGTAAATGCGCTCGTGAGTCGCGAGAATCAGATCGAAATTCATCCTCGTGAGGTTTATGAATACGAAATTATGCGTCGCTTCGGCGATCAGCAGATGAAAATCGAAATCCGCCTGCGCGCGTTCGTCCGGGCTCGCAAGAGAGCGCTCGGTCGACGTGATGTTGCGGAGGATGCGCGTCAGATCCGACGGCGTCGCGCGCATCGCGCTTTCCGCGATGATCGCGGGGTCGAGTATGCGGCGCGCCTCCATAAGCTCCAATATCGCGGAGTCTTCAAGCTGTATGGTGTTTTTGTTCTCAGATATCGCGCGCGGGTGGCGCACGAAGCGCCCCTTGCCGGGGATAGATTCGATGAGGCCCAGCAGCTCCATCACGCGGAAGGCTTCTCTCAGCGAACTGCGGCTCACTCCGAAGGTCTCCATGAGCTGGCGTTCGGACGGGAGCGGGTCGCCCGGGAGAATATTGCCCGCGGCTATTTCGCCCTTCAGTTTTTCAACAACCTTTTCGTAGATTCGCGTTCCTTTCGAAACAGGCGCTTCCATCATTGTGAAAAAACCTCCTTTGCGGACTACCCAGTACACTTTATAATACATATCCGATAAGTTTGCAAGCCTTTTTATATATTCTAAATTTTCCAATTTTTGAAGTTAAATTTCTGGAATTAAAACATCGGACACTTTGTGAAATGCCTTTGAAATACCGGCATTCACTGGGTTTTTAATTTTTGTCGTTATTGTTTTGTTTGTGGTAAAAATGAACTTTTCCATGAATTAAATACAGAGAAAAATGCTTACATAATTTTTTCACAAATGGTCAGACCAAAAATATCCGGCACGCTGGGAACATCTTATACAAAGACAAATAAAGCGGCGCGGCGCAATCAGCTTCTTAGACAGTATTCCGCCGGCCCGGCGCAGCAAGTTCGATTTCCAACCTGCCGCAAAAGAAGCGCCTCCAAAGAACCGCGGAATTTCCCGCGCTTCTTTTTCGTCAAAAAACTTTTAAATGGCGCGCGTTTATACTAAACTTTATTATATATTATCATCGGCTAAGGCCGGCGGGAAGTGTGCGGCAAATGAACGGTCCTCTAAAAAAACGGCGCGGGGCGCCGGAAAAAATCGACGCGCGGACCCTGCTCTCTCTGCGCGGGCTGAAGATTCTCGGCGTCAACCCTCCGGTGCGCGATTTCGCTTTTATGGACCTCTGGTCGAAGCCGCTGGGGCTCTTATACATCCTGCAAGCCCTGCGCGCCGATAACGAAGTGTCGCTGCTCGACTGCGTCGCCTTCGCCGCCGAAGGAGAAAAGAGTTACGGGCGCGCAAAGATAAAAAAGAGGGAGATAGATAAGCCCGAAGTCTACCGGGGCATTCCGCGCCGTTTCAATCATTTTGGCCTGACCAAAAGTGAAATAATGAGCTATTGCACGGCGCGCGACGAGCCCGACGTCATTCTCGTCACCTCCGCAATGACTTATTGGTACACGGGCGTGAAGTGGATCATCGAGACGCTCGGCGAAATTTTTCCGGACGCGCCAGTCGTTCTCGGAGGAATTTACGCAAGCCTGATGCCGGAGCACGCCGCGCTGCTCGGCGCGGATTATATCTCCTGCGACAGAGGCGAGCCGCCGGCGCCCTATCCGGCCATGGATCTGTACGGCGCGCCGCGCTACGGCGTCGCGATGACCTCCTTCGGCTGCCCCTTCTCGTGCAAATACTGCGCGTCAAACGTTTTATGGCCGCGATATTTCCGACGGCCCATCGGCGGCGTGCTGCGCGAGATAGATTATCAGGCGAAGCTCGGCGCGCGCGACTTCGCCTTTTACGACGACGCGCTGCTGCTCGGCAGGGATGAGTTCTTTTATCCGCTCTGCCGCGAGCTGCGCGCACGCTACGGCGGAGAGCTGCGGCTCCACGCGCCGAACGGGCTGCACGTCAGGCAGATAGACGCGGAGTGCGCGAATATTTTGTTTGAGACGGGCTTCAAAACGATCAGGCTGTCGCTTGAGAGCATCGACCCCAAAGTGGCGCACGACGGCTCTTCGAAGGTCGCGCGCGACGAATACGCCGCGGCCGTGAAGAATCTTCTCGCAGCCGGCTACGGCGCGAAGGAGTGTGAGACGTACATACTGCTCGGCCTTCCCGGGCAGGACGTCGAGTCGGTGAAGGAGACTATCCGCTTCGTGCGCGGCTGCGGCGGCGCGCCGAAGCTCGCGGAGTTCTCGCCGATTCCCGGCACGCCCTATTTTGAGGAGGCGGCGCGCGCTCTTCCCGAACTGAGGACGGAGCCCCTTCTTCAGAACAACTCGGTTTACTGTTCGTATTTTTCGAAGAGCGTAACGCCGGAGCTTCTGCAGCAGCTCAAGGACATAGCAAGGGGCCGCTGACGCGGCGAAGTAGATTCAGATCCGGCCGGCGCGCTCCAGCTTGCGCCACATGAAGGCCGCGAAGGCGCAGCAGGCCAGCGCGGTCAAAACTACCGTGCGAAAGCTGAAGACGGCGTCCGTCGCCTCGCTTATATAGGAAGTCGCGAGCGGCACGACGGCGAAGTCAAGCGCGATCGTGAACCACATTATCGAGACGGCCTGAGGCTGAAGGCGGCGCGGCGAGTGATCCGAGACGAGCGCTAAGTGCAGCGGGAAGCCGAAGCCCATCCCTATTCCGAACAAGAAGCCTAAAATCATCAGGGAGGCGCGCCCCGGGTTCACCGACGCAAGCAGCAGCAGTAGCGCCATCGCCGCGGTTATCGGCGCGGAGAGCTTCCATCTCGGGTATCTGTCGAGCACTTTTCCAAAGAATAGGCGCACGGCGACGCCGACCGCGGCGTTAGTCGAAAGGAAGTACGAGGACATAGTGCCGAAGCTCGCCGTCATTGGCGCCATGAAGGAGGACGCGGCGTCCACGATCGAAAAGGTGAAGACCATGAAGAGCGACAGCGCCACTGCGGGCATCCTGAAGCATTCTCCCATGCCTGAGAACGGCGAAACCGCGGCGTGCGACGCGCTGAGCGCCACGTCGTCGGTATCGAGCGCGAAAATCGTCACCGCCGCCATCGCGACCGCGAAAATCACGGGAATGGAAATGTAGGAATTGAAATATCCGTGGGCGAGCAACCAGTCGGCGACGGGCACGGCGGTCATCATCGGAGCGAGCCCCCCCGCCATGATGATCGAGTACGCTAGCCCGCGTTCCTCCTCGCGGAACGCGAGCGACTGATAGGTGGCAAGCGATATCTGCGTGAAAGCCGATGCCGCGCCGAAGAGTATACGCGCCGCCAAGGCGGGCAGGAAATGGCCGCCCGACAATGCGACGGCGAGCGAACCGGCGATCGACAGCACGCCGCCTGCCGCCAAAAATTTTCTGAAGCCGAAGCGCGGTATCATCATGCCGAGCAGAAGGCGGAAAAGAAGCGTCGCGAAATAGAAGGCCGATACGAGCGCGCCGGCGCGCGCGGCAGAATAGCCGACGTGGGCGTAGTATACCGGCAGAAGATACGAGACGTTCGAATATCCGAAGTTAAAGAAGAAGCCCAGAGCGAGCAAAAGTATTTTTTTATTTCTGCTCTGCGGCGCGCGGCATACAGAAGGCACGGCATATCCCCCCGAATCTCTTTCGGTTAGCG
Organism: Synergistes jonesii; assembly: GCF_000712295.1. Taxonomy (NCBI): domain Bacteria; kingdom Thermotogati; phylum Synergistota; class Synergistia; order Synergistales; family Synergistaceae; genus Synergistes; species Synergistes jonesii. Next base: position 47,274 of record NZ_JMKI01000034.1, read on the forward strand.
CTTACGGAGCAGATTCTACAGCAAACGGCGGCCGTCATGCAATATTTTCCGAGCCGACGAACGACGATGAGCGTTAAAATATAGCTAAGGCGCAAGGCTGGAAAAACGTGGCGAAGGAGAAATTTTTTATGAAGATAATCGATTCTCATGTGCATATATATCCCGAATTCCTCAAAAAAGAGCGCGATAAAATCGCGGCGCGCGAGCCATGGTTCGACCTGCTGACCTCTTCGAAGGTGCAGAAGTGGGGAGTCGCGGAGGAATTGATAGAAGCGATGGACGCGGCCGGAATAGAAAGCTCCTTCGCCACGACCTTCGCCTTCCGCGACATAGGGCTCTGCCGCGAGATGAACGACTACCTCTTCGACGCGGCGAAGCGCTTCGCCGGTCGCATCACGCCGCTTGCCGTCGTGCCTCCGACGGACGCCGGCGCGCCCGCCGAGGCCGAACGCGCGTTCGATATGGGCGCGGCGGGCATAGGCGAGCTCTTCCCCGACGGACAGGGATTCGACATGGCCGACGCCTCTCAGCTTCGCGCGCTATGCGAGATGTGCCGCGAGCGCGGGAAATTCATAATGTTCCACACCGCGGAACAGGCCGGACACAGCTACGCCGGCAAGGGCGCGTACGGCGCGCGCGAGGCGGCCGCCTTCTGCCGCAACTTTCCGCTCGTCCGCGTGATATTCGCCCACTTCGGCGGCGGACTGTGGGCCTTCTCGGCTATGCCAGAAATGCGCCTCCTCATGGTGAACGCGCGCTTCGACACGGCGGCGTGGCCGTGGCTATACGAGCCGCGCGTCATGGACGCGATATTCGCGGTCGGGGCCGGCGATAAGATTTTCTTCGGCTCGGACTGGCCGATACTCGGCTTCGAACGATACGCGAAGCTGATAGGAAAGACGAGTCTGGCGGAAGAGGAAAAATCCGCCCTGCTCGGCGGCAGCGCCGAAAAATTCCTGCGGCAGGAGCCTTAAAGGAAAGAGGGCGCCTCTGTTTGCGCACACCATCGTGAGGTATCCCGGAACCAAAACGCGGATTTTGCGCACCGCGTGGAAGAAAACCGCACGGACTTTCAAAATCTTCGGGTAGCTTGGGTATACTTCGGAAAAAAGATGTGATTTTTGTGCGCGAAAAAGCGCCGGCAATATTTATCAGCCGTTGCTGATATGCCAATTGGAACGCCCCACAGTCCACAGTGCCTGTGGGATGTTTTTCCAAAAAGTTTCTATACCTTTACGGGGAAACAAATAATCGCGCTTTCCCTGCCGCTTACATAATGATCCGTCATAGCTTTCTCCGCGGCCTCGGCATCTCCATTCGAGATCGCAGCCAGGATTGCCTCATGTTCTCCAACAATTTTATTGGTAAAAATCTTATTCTTATACATTATATTCCGCTGTGAGCGGACTTCATTCCAAAGGCTGAATAGGCGGGCGACAAATAATTTATTATAGTAATTCTCAAAAAGCTTTCTGTGGAAGAGATCGTTGGCACGGCCGATACCTTCGATATCGTTTTTTGCGATATGCTCACCCAGATCCTCATTGATCTTCCTCAAGGAATCCATGTCGACAATAAAAGGCATTTTGGCAAGCTCTTTTACAAGATATGTCTCTAGAACCTGGTGTATCTCCGAAACCTGAAGATACTCGTACAAAGTCAAGTTACGAACAGAGTAACCGACTTTGGGTTCATAGACGGCAACTCCCTCGGCGATAAGTTTTTTCAGCGCCTCACGGATCGGTGTCTGGCTAATGCCAATATCCTTTGCAAGAAGGTCTATGTTTATGTGAGCCCCGGGCATCAGCTTATTATTTTCAATAAGACCCCTTATTTCTTTGGCGGCGTAATCAGCAAGCGATGTTTTTGGCAAAACATTACCTCCGAATCCCTCTCGGCAAAATTTCCCTCAGCGCGTATTTTAACACAAATTTTTGCACAACAAACGGGCCACGGATTTTTCCCGCAGCCCGCCAAGATATCAGGCGTTCTGCCGATCACAAAATATTTTTACGAATCAAACCCCTTTGGATTATGAGCTTGATATTTTCCCTGTTTTCAAAGGCTTCGGGATTTTTTAACGGGTTGCCTGCGACGAGGATTATATCCGCTTCCTTACCGACTTCTAGTGTGCCGATTTTTTTCTCCAGTTTCATGAGCCGCGCATTTTCCCTCGTTGCGGAAATTATTGCAGCCTGGACGCCCATAACTCTCGCTTTCAGGCTTATCTCCATATTCTTGTGGTACTGTCCGTCGCCGACCACGTCAGAACCGGAGCCTATATCAAGCCCGGCGTCAGCTGCACAGCGCACCGCTTGAAGCGCCGTCTCGCGCACTTCTTTCATCTTGCGAAGAAAGTAAGGGGGGATGCCCAACTCCTCACCATGCTCGCTCATATAGAAATACGTCGTCAACGTGGGTACAAGCCAACAGCCTTTTCCCTTCAGATATTTCGCAGTCTCCGCATTCAAGTAATTGCCATGCTCTATACTGTAAATACCTGCGTCCGCGCAGAGCCTCATGCTCGCGTTTGAATAGCAGTGAGCAAGGACCTTCTTATTCGCGGCAGACGCCTCATGAACAACGGAACTCAACTCTTCTATAGTGTACTGCGTCGTATCGGGCTCATCGGCCTGGCTGGCACAGCCGCCGCCCGCCATGACCTTCAGATGATCCACGCCCTGGCGAAGCTGTTCGCGTGCGGCCTTCTGAACCTCGGCAACGCCATCGGCGACTACAGCCGAAAAGGGCGATATTGCGGGCGCCGAAATTTCCGTCGAATAGCGCATGTCCGCATGTCCGCCGGTCATGGTGAGCGACTTTCCACATACAGTCAGCCTCGGCCCCGGCACAAGCCCTCGCTCAACAGCGACACGGAAACCGGCATCGGCCCCGCCTGCATCACGTGCCGTTGTAAAGCCTTGGTCAAGCGTATCTTTCAGCACTCCAAGCGCCTTAACATAGTGCATTGCAGGATAATCTCTCCTGTGCTGCGTGCCGAGATCGTTGTCGAACAGACTGAGGTGGATGTGGGCATCAATCAGGCCTGGCATCAGCGTCATCCCATGGCAGTCAAATTTTTCCACATCCGCAAACGACGGAACCGGGCCGATGCCGACCTCCCTTATCATCCCTTCTTCTACGACAAGCCAGCCGTTATCTATAGGCTCGCCTCCCGTACAATCAAAGATCTGAGCGTTGTAAAACAGTTTCAATGTCATTGCGGCCCCCTCCGGCAACTTCTTCTATGCCTTTTTACGCTTTTGAAAAATGCAAAGAACTAAGATGGAGCAGATAACCGCGGGCAGCACGGACGGATACGTTACGGCAAAGCCCCAGCCACGCTTTTTCAGTATCTCCATCGCTATTGTCACCACACCGCCAGTTATCATAGAGCAAAGGCCGCCAAATTTTGTCACCCTCTCCGGGCAAATAACTGCGGCCACCAATGCCGGCGATATCGCCGCGCCGTACATTGTGTAAGCATACATCTGAAGGGCAAGAATATTCGGGAAATACATTATCATTACATATCCCAGAACAGCAAGCCCAAGGACGCATATCCTCGACACTTTCAGTAATTTTTCGGGTCCTGCTTCACGATTAAAATAACGTACGTAAAGATCGCTGCTGGTGTTTATACCGATCGAGAGCAAAAATGAGTTTGCCGTCGTTACGATAAAGGCGGCTACCGCAGCAACTGATATTCCGCCTATAAACACCGGCATTCCATGCTGAGCAAGATGGATGAATGCCTGTGCAGGCTTGATATCCGGATAGAGGGCACGTGAAGTGATTGCAGCAATGGAGACTACCACACCGATAAGCAGAGTCAACAGAGACCACCAGATGCCGCCCTTCATCGCCGTATCTTCATCTTTAGCCGCAAAGAAACGCTGGTACATATTCTGGTCGCCCATCAGGTATACAAATGTCGGAAGGAAGAAACCGAGCACCTGTACGAAGGAAAGATTTCCAAAACCGAGATGCCCTTCAGGAAGGCGGGCTACTATTGATGAGAACCCGCCCGCATTGTAGACGGCAAGAGGCACGCCGATAAAAAGACCTATCATTATCATCACGCAGCTGACAAAATCTGTGTACGCAACTGAATATAGCCCTCCGAAGAGAGAGGTTGCTATGATAACGACAAATGCGATTATTGTTCCCGTATTTACAGAGATTCCCAATGTCGACTGCAAGAGCGTTCCCACGCCGAGGAATTGGTACGCTACGACGCCGAGATAGGCGAGAAGAATTATTATCGTAGAGATGAAACGCGCCTCGGCGCCATAGACCTTTTCAATAACCTCCGGCACCGTCTGCGCATTCTGGCGACGAATCTTTTTTGATATGAAGGTGAGAACGACCTGCCCTATAGGAGAGGCAAGGGAAAAGGCAATCGCAACGCCAAGGCCGAACTGATAGCCGAGCGAGTTTGCCCCGCCCATTACCGTGCCTGCACCCATCCATGTGGCTATCAATGTTCCGACAAGAACGTAGACGGGAAGGGAACGTCCGGCAACGGCATAGTCCTCCTGGTTTTTGATTCTCTTCGCAAAATAGACGCCCAATAGAGAAATAAGCGTAAGGTAAATTGCAACACAATAGAACGCAAAATTCGCATTCACATTTTCCATGACGGATACCTCCCATTGAATGTAATTTGACTTGAAGAAAATAAACGCCAGATACTATCCCCCTTTCCTAAGAATCAAATACGACGCCCTATAATTCCTATATGAACTACACATAGTCGTATATTATAATTACTTAATATTCTTGTCAATAATTGGACTTTTTAGTTTATGCTTTAAGAGATATTAATTGACCTATTTCTGCTATTCAAAAAGCCGGATGGCGTCAAGATGCGGTTTTTGCGCTAGGATAGCGCGCACGAGCACGGCACGGGGCATGAAATTTTATAATATTAATAAAGAAATTTTAGCATTTTTCTAATGGCAATTTGCCTACTATAATCCGCGCTGTCACAGAATATGCGAGGATGAATCCAAAGGCGTGTGATTCATGGCTTTGTATGTGCATCCGGCATGAATACACTCTAAAGGTTGAAAGTCCCCAGCCCACCCAGCATTGGGAAAGTAATAGCCGAATACCAAGGGTATCCACTGTGAGGTGAAGTCCGAAGAAAGGCGTAGGCAAATCTCTGCTCTGACAGACAATAATCACATCAGGCGGCCTGAGAGAGATAAGCCAGCATAACAGGACAAAGTCCAATAACTGCTCGGGATCTCAGGCGGTAAATGCGGCAGATATATAGAGTGAAATAGTACGTTCTTACCCAGAGAAGGTCTCATGGGCACGACTAATGCAAAAATGTCGGCCATAGCTGAAATAAGATCTGTCGTGAGAAGTCAGCCGAGCCCATAGTACCGGATGAACCATAGATCATTCAGTAAGGACAAACTTTATGGGGCGTCGTCCAATGAATGTGATTAAACACGGCAATAAGGGCAGAAAATTTCACAATGAAAACTTCCCGTAAAAAGTATCTGCGGAACAGAAAGAATATGCTGGAGAGCCACCATCTTTTGCGTATTTCCTCAAACCGACGGTAGTGTAACTTATTCTGTGTAAACCCCTTGCCCCTGGATCGATGTAAGACATCAAAGGGTTACCGTTACTGCTTCAGTATCACCATAATGACATACGCTATCCGGGCTGTCAATGGACTGCAGCCCGGACTTTTCTTATAGGCGTTTAGGGCTATTCCAGATCTCCGGGTTCTATGCGTTCCTCAAAGTAAATGCACAGCTGTGACAGAATTTTACTCCAGTCCCTGTCCCTGCCGGTCCACTTTTCAGTGATGTCCATCGTCGCAAGATAAAGGAGCTTGAAAAGGGCGTCGTCTGAGGGGAAGATCGTACGTGTTTTTGTCACTTTCCTGAGCTGCCGGTTGTAGTTCTCGATCTGGTTTGTCGTATAGATCATCCGGCGCAGCTCATAGGGATACTTGAAATAAGCGGATAACTGAGGCCAGTTGTTCCGCCAGCTCGCTACCGAAGACGGGTATTTCGAGCCCCACTTCTCTTCAAGTCTGTCAAGCCCTTCCTCGGCCTGCTCCAGTGTAGGAGCCTGATAGACACCCTTCAAATCATTCATAAAAGCCTTAATGTCCTTGTAAGAGACGAATTTTGTCGTGTAACGGATCTGATGGACAATGCAGCGCTGGATTTCGGCCTTGGGATATACGGCGCTTATCGCATCTGCAAAGCCTGTCAGGCCGTCGACGGAGATAATGAAAATATCTTCGGTGCCGCGATTACGGATCTCGTTAAGGACACCGACCCAGTACTTGGCGCTCTCATCCGCCGACCCACA
>NZ_JMKI01000035.1 GCF_000712295.1 Synergistes jonesii
GCTMCCTGCAGTCTATCTACGGTGTGGATGCCTCTGCTGAAATGATTTCGCGAATGACGGATCGAATTCTGCCGATTGCCAAAGAATGGCAGAACCGGCCGCTGGCCAAAAAGTATGCAGTCGTCTTTATGGACGCCGTGCATTTCAATGTGAGGCAGGACGGCCGAACCGTCAAGAAAGCCGTTTATGTTGCTATTGGGACAAGACTGGACGGGCATCGTGAAGTCCTTGGCCTGTGGGTCGGCGGAAATGAGAGCGCCAAGTACTGGGTCGGTGTCCTTAACGAGATCCGTAATCGCGGCACCGAAGATATTTTCATTATCTCCGTCGACGGCCTGACAGGCTTTGCAGATGCGATAAGCGCCGTATATCCCAAGGCCGAAATCCAGCGCTGCATTGTCCATCAGATCCGTTACACGACAAAATTCGTCTCTTACAAGGACATTAAGGCTTTTATGAATGATTTGAAGGGTGTCTATCAGGCTCCTACACTGGAGCAGGCCGAGGAAGGGCTTGACAGACTTGAAGAGAAGTGGGGCTCGAAATACCCGTCTTCGGTAGCGAGCTGGCGGAACAACTGGCCTCAGTTATCCGCTTATTTCAAGTATCCCTATGAGCTGCGCCGGATGATCTATACGACAAACCAGATCGAGAACTACAACCGGCAGCTCAGGAAAGTGACAAAAACACGTACGATCTTCCCCTCAGACGACGCCCTTCTCAAGCTCCTTTATCTTGCGACGATGGACATCACTGAAAAGTGGACCGGCAGGGACAGGGACTGGAGTAAAATTCTGTCACAGCTGTGCATTTACTTTGAGGAACGCATAGAACCCGGAGATCTGGAATAGCCCTAAACGCCTATAAGAAAAGTCCGGGCTGCAGTCCATTGACAGCCCGGATAGCGTATGTCATTATGGTGATACTGAAGCAGTAACGGTAACCCTTTGATGTCTTACATCGATCCAGGGGCAAGGGGTTTACACAGAATAAGTTACACTACCTTGATGGTCTTACATCGATCCAGGGGCAAGGGGTTTACACAGAATAAGTTACACTACCCGTAGCCGAGATGATCGTCCATCTCGGCTTCCATCATCTCTTTGATTGTCCCGCCAAGAAGGTCCTTCAGTGCATCCTGGATGTCCTCTGCGGACTCAATGTCATACTCCTCCAGAAGCTGGCGGATAATGTTCCGTTTACCCTCTGTCATCTGAACGTGGTGAACTGGTTTTTTCTCTCTGCGTGACATATGTAAAGCCCTCCTATGATTTAGAGTTTATCATAGAAGACCCTGCTCTTATATATTTACAGACTTGCTTTCACAGGCTCTGCCCAGCCGTCCTTGTATTTTGCAGGCCGGATGCAGGACTGACGCTGAGCGGTCGAAAGCCCGATCAGGCGTCCCGCTTGGCGGAGGATGCATGAAGCCCGCCGCCAAGCCTCGACATACTACACAGCCGGGGTTATCTTGTAGACGATGCGGCGGCATTGAAGCCGCTGCCGCCATGAAAATATCTCGCTCTATCTGAAATGCCTGCGAGTGCTTACACAAAATTTTTTGCGCTACCTGGTTTTATAGAATCCTTTTTAAATAAATCATGTCAACTAACTGTTTCCCATCTTCATACATAGGGTGGTCGTAATTGTCTATAAAAAAATTTTTAACAATATGCGATTTTTCAAAACCACATCTTTCGTAGAAACGGAGTATCTTATAACAATCGCCTGTTCCAACATATAACTCACTACCAAACTTCTTATAGTAATCAGCGATAAATGAGATCAGATATCGTCCATATCCTTTGCGTTGATATTTAGGAACAGTAACGATATTTTTAATTTCATATACGCTGGGTTGCTCATGTGTCACAATACAAATCGCCTTAATATCTCCATCACACAAGGCAAACATATCACCGCGATACAAATATTTCTCTATCATACTTACCTGTTCATCTGCAATAAGCAGTAAATCCATGTACTTTGTTTTATCGCTATCAATAATTTTTACAATTTTCACTCGCTATTTTTCCTTTTCTCTGTAATCTTTACACATCAATTATACCCTTTTCATTTTTCAATGGTGGAACATACATCATCATAAAAAATAGATGTGTCAATTTGTAACATGACACATCTGGTTAATTGTAAAATGAAGTTACATAGATAAAGATTTCACTGCCGGATAGAGAGATATGCAGCAAATATCCTGTAGAATTATTTCGCCCAAGACAAAAGCTACGGAAGAGATCGCTACGAATCTCAGAGATGTTTACCACAGGAGCGGGAGGCCGCAGAAAAGAAGCTATCTGTACTTTGCTCAGAGTTGACTATAAGAAATTCGTTTCGAAGCAATTGTCAGGACAAGCCGCGAAGGAAGTATTTTAGAAAGATAGACCCCAAGAAGCTTGAAGATTTTCTTCGGGAACGTCCGAACGCCTATCTCAGAGAAGCGGCGGAAATATTCGGCTGCTCCAAGGCCGCCGTATCTAAAGCACTAAAACGCATGCATTATACTAAGAAAAAAAGACCGTAACATACAAAGAACAAGACGCCCGAAAATTAGCGGAGTATCTGTATAAAATCAAAGATATACCGCCTGATACGATCGCATATATAGACGAGACAGGTATAGACAGATATATCTACAGGCAGCGGGCATGGTCCCTGCGTGGGGCTCCGGTTTACGGTAAAGTGAGCGGACGTAAATACAGGCGCACGGGAATAGCCGCCGCATTGATCCGCGGTGTACTGGCGGCTCCGATGTAGTACGACGGCACTATGGACGGAGAACTGTTTGAAGCGTGGTTCCGAGACTTTTTATGTCCGGAGTTGTCAAAAGGCAGCACGATAATAATGGATAATGCATCGTTCCATCGCAAGAAGAAAGTTGAAAACATAGCAAACGGTTTTGGGCATAAAGTAATATTCCTGCCGCCTTACTCGCCGGAGCTGAACCCGATCGAACATTGTTGGTCTGCTTTGAAGAGACGCATGCAGGGCGTAATGAAATATATGCCGTCGTTCGATTCCGCCCTGCGTTATTGCATACAAGTTGAATGACTATATGCACGGAGAGACAATAAAAGGCCGCCGCGAAGCTAAAAAACGGCTCGACGCGGCAGCCTTCTTGTGTTTTATTTGTTTTCCACGTCCGTCAGTGGCTCCTGACTATCTCTTTTATCACCATCAGGCGCGAGAGCGTCGAGCGCTCCATCTCTTCGAGCTTCATCGAGATCGAGCGGATCGCCTCGCCGTACGACGGTATCATGACGTGTTCGAGGGCGTTGACGCGGCGGCGCGTCCTCTCTATTTCGAGCGCCATCGACTGCACGGCCTTTTCTTCGGCCGCGAGCCGGACGAGCTTCGGCATGACGCCGAGAAATTTATCGAGGGCCACGTCGAGGCTTCCGGGGGAGGTCGCGAAACCGTAGCTGAGTTCTGCGTTCTGCTTGGGGAATTCGTACTCCGGCACGCGTACGCTCATCACGTTTTTGTAGCTGACGCCGACTTTGAGGTCGCCGCCGGCCATCATTAGAGTCTGTTCGAGCATCTGAGGCAGCGTTTGAGCGCGCGCCATAAGGAAGCCTCCGTAGCATCCTCCGAGTTCGCTTTCGACTTCTTTGCGCAGAGAGTACACGGCCCTCGCGCGGACAAGGAATTCCTTGACGAGCGCGTCCTGCTTGTCTTTGAGGAGCTTGTGTCCCCTCTTCGCCACGACGAGCAGTCTTTTCAGCCGCGACAGCTCCATTCTGTTGGGGTTGACGTTAAGCGCCTTTGCCATCGAAAGTCACCCCTCTCTACTGTTCGTCCTGCTGCGCGAGATCCTCTTTCGCTGCGATGAGCGGATTCAGATATTTCTCAATGTATTCGTCTCTGACGCGTTTGAGTTCGCGGGCCGGGACTATCGTCAGGAGTTCCCAGCCGAGCTGCAGCGTATCTTCGACCGTACGGTTCTCGTATTCACCCTGGCGGACGTAGCGGTCTTCAAACTCGTCCGAGAACTTCGCGAACGCCTTGTCTTCGTCGGAGAGGGCGCCTTCGCCGAGTATGACCGCCAGCTCTTTCGCTTCTTTGCCGCGCGAATAAGCGGCGAAGAGCTGGTTCATCAGGTCGGCGTGATCCTCGCGCGTCTTGCCCTTGCCTATACCTTTATCTTTGAGCCGCGAGAGCGACGGCATGACGTCCACAGGCGGATAGATGCCCCTGCGGTGCAGTCCGCGCGCAAGCATTATCTGTCCCTCTGTGATGTATCCTGTAAGGTCGGGGATCGGGTGCGTCTTGTCGTCCTCGGGCATCGTCAGGATAGGAATCTGCGTGATGGAGCCTTTTTTGCCGCGAAGCCGTCCGGCGCGCTCGTACATCGTCGCAAGGTCGGTGTAGAGGTAGCCGGGGTAGCCGCGGCGCCCGGGAACTTCTTTTCGCGCCGCGGAGATTTCGCGGAGCGCCTCGCAGTAGTTCGTAAGGTCCGTGAGGATGACGAGGACGTGCATATCCTTTTCGAACGCAAGATATTCGGCGGCCGTCAGCGCGAGGCGCGGCGTCGATATGCGCTCGATGGCGGGGTCGTCGGCCAGGTTGACGTACATGACCGTGCGTTCAAGAGCGCCGGTTTTGCGGAAGTCTTCCATGAAGAAGGAGGCCTCTTCAAAGGTGATGCCCATCGCCGCGAAGACGACGGCGAAGTCGGAGTGTCCGCTTATGACCGTCGCCTGACGCGCTATCTGAGCGGCCATCTTGTTGTGCGGCATACCGCTTCCGGAGAAGATAGGCAGCTTCTGACCGCGGACGAGCGGGTTCATGCCGTCTATCGTCGAGATGCCCGTCTGAATGAATTCTGACGGGAAGTCGCGCGAGAAGGGGTTCATCGGGTTTCCGTTGACGTCAAGGTATGTCTCCGGGATTATCGCCGAGCCTCCGTCCACAGGATCGCCGCGTCCGTTGAATATGCGTCCGAGCATGCTTCTTGAGACGGGGAGCCTCAGCACGTCGCCGAGGAAGCGGATCTCGGTGGAATCGACGTCTATTCCGCTGCTGCCTTCGTAGACCTGCACCAGAGCCCTGTCCTTGTCTATTTCCAGGACGCGCCCGCGGCGGCGCTCTCCGTTGGCGAGAGTGATCTCAGCGAGCTCGTCATAGCTCACGCCGCTGACCTTGTCGACCATCATAAGCGGGCCCGAAAGGTTGGCTATGGTCCTGTATTTCTCAGGCAACCTCATCGTGCTCACCTCCCATTGCAAGCAGTTTGCCGAGTACGGCCTTTATTTTGTCTTCGAGCTCGTCGAGCTTTACAAGATCCTGTTCTTCGACGTAGCGCATACGCGCTATGTCGTCGCGTATCGGCAGGTCGATGACCGAGCGCAGCGTCGCGCCGCGCGTCAGGGCCTGCATGCCGAGGTCGTGGAAGGTCAGGATGTTGCGGAGCATTTTGAACTGTTTGTCCATAGACGCGTATGTGTCTATCTCGTGGAAGGAGTTCTGGTGCAGGAAGTCTTCGCGTATCGACTTCGCGGTTTCTAGCACCATGCGCTCTTCTTTCGAAAGCGCGTCGACTCCGACGAGACGGACGATTTCCTTAAGCTTGTCTTCGTCTTCGAGGAGCGACATGGCGTCCGTGCGGAATACGCTCCACTCCCCGTCGTAGAAGCCGTCCCAGTATTCGCCGAGCTTTTGGGCGTATAGCGAATAGCTGTTCAGCCAGTTGATCGCCGGGAAGTGGCGCTGATAGGCGAGCTGCGCGTCGAGCCCCCAGAAGACCTTTGTGACGCGGAGCGTATTCTGCGTGACGGGCTCGGAAAGGTCGCCGCCCGGAGGAGAGACCGCCCCTATGACGGAGACTGCGCCTTCGCGCCCATCCCTGCCGAAGCATATCGCGCGTCCGGCCCTCTCGTAGAAGGAGGCGAGGCGCGTCCCAAGGTACGCGGGGTAGCCTTCTTCGCCGGGCATTTCCTCAAGGCGTCCGGACATTTCGCGCAGAGCCTCGGCCCAGCGTGAAGTTGAGTCGGCCATGAGCGCGACTGAGTATCCCATGTCCCGGAAATATTCGGCGATAGTGATGCCCGTGTAAACGGACGCTTCGCGCGCCGCGACGGGCATATTGGAGGTGTTCGCTATAAGCAGCGTCCTCTTCATAAGGGGCTGACCCGAGCGCGGGTCCTCCAGTTCGGGGAATTCGAGAAGGACGTCCGTCATCTCGTTGCCGCGTTCGCCGCAGCCTATATAGACGACGATCTCCGCGTCGGCCCACTTAGCGAGCTGGTGCTGAATGACCGTCTTGCCGGAGCCGAAGGGGCCGGGCACGCATGCGGTGCCGCCGCGGGCTATCGGGAAGAATGTATCGACGACGCGCTGTCCCGTCGTAAGAGGCACTTCGGGCGGCAGGCGCTTGACGACGGGGCGCGGCGTGCGCACCGGCCAGCGCTGCAGCAGCTTCAGCTCGTGCTCTTCGCCCTTGGCGTCTTCCACGACGGCGACAGTCTCTTCGACTGTGAACTCGCCGCTCTTTATCTCTTTGATCTTCCCGCTGACTTTATGGGGGACCATTATCCTGTGGTCTACGAGGACCGTCTCTTTCACCGAACCTATGATATCCCCCGGCCCTACCTCGTCGCCGACTTCGGCGCAGGGCTCGAAATTCCATTTGTGCGCGCGGCTTACGGCGGGAACGCTTATGCCCCTCAGGATGTACGGGCTTTCGGCCTTCTGCTCTATCGATTCCAGCGGGCGCTGTATGCCGTCGAAGAATTCTTCTATGAGCCCCGGCGCCAGTTCGACGGAGAGCGGCTCCCCGGTGCTGACGACAGGTTCGTTCGGCGCGAGGCCGGATGTTTCTTCGTAGACCTGGACAGAGGCCTTGTCTCCCCTGAGTTCTATTATTTCGCCCACGAGTCCGGAGCTGCCGACTTTAACGACGTCGAACATGCAGGCGCCTGCCATTCCGCCTGCTATGACAAGCGGTCCGGATATTTTTTCGATGTACCCGGTAACGGCGTTTGGTGTGGTCAATTACATCGCCTCCATCATAATCATTTCTCGCCAAATATATCCATGCCTACCGCGCGTTCAACGTTGCGGCGTATGGCGTCGAGCCCCGCCCCGATGGAACCTTTCTGGTTTGGCACCGGCATCACGCTTATATCGTTATGTTCGTTGACTTCGTCTACCGCGGCACGGTATTTCACAAAAAGCTCTTCTTCAAGGAACAGGACCGCGTAGCCGGAACGGGCAAATTTATTCAGGATATGCCCGATTTCACCCTCGTTTTCCCCTGTGAGGACTACGACGTCCAGCCCTATCGCTTTGAAGGGCAGTATGCTTTCGTAGCTTCCTACGGCCGCCATCGGCGCTTTTTCCTTAGCTGACATGGCGCAGGAGCCTCCTTACGCTCTCTTTCTCTCCGCTTGCGGACTTTGAGACAAGAATCATGCGGATATTTTTTACCTCGAGCTCTTTCGACCAGAGGTAAGCTATTACATTGCACGGCGAATCCGGGCTGTATTTGCTCGCCGCGGCGAGGTCCAGGCAGAAGTCGTCATATTTCTTTTCGAAATCCATGATTATTTCCGAGAATCCCGCAGCCGCGCCACTCTCGACGAGCAGCTTCGAATAGTCCGAGAAATCAACGATCCTCCCCCACGTTTCAAACGGTTCCGCGATCATCGCCGATAGGATGGTTTTGTCGATCTTTCCGCCGTCGTGCATGAAAGCCGCGGCGCGCGCGGCGTCGAAGCCGAATCTCTTCAGCCTGAGCAGCGTACGCAGGTTCTCGCCGTCTATCCTCGCTCTTACCCATTCCGTAACTTCAGCTACTGCAAGGCCTTCGGCGATTCTCCGCATCTCGGCGAACATCTGTATGTCGAGCAGGCGCTCTGTCTCAAGCGCATCCCGGCTCTGCTCCCATAGCGCGATGCATTTCGGGTAGAGCGTGCTGAGGCCGAAAGGCAGAAGCCTGTACTCCTCGCCCTCGATATCGGTTATCAGCTTGTCGACCGGATACGAGGCGAGAGATGAGAGCAGATCCCATCTTTTTTTGCCGCCGCTTCTCACGGAGAAGAGGCTTTTCAGCATGACCTTCGCGTTGCTGAAATCGTACGGCAGGCGAAGAAGGTCGATCAGTTCCTTGTCCGGAACGAAGGACGCCATCTCCTCGTAGGTTTCGTGCAGGGCGGCCTCAAGAATCTTGTCGAAAGCGCCGTCGCCGGAAAGTGACGTCAGCATGGGCGCGTAAGAGGTCTCCCCAAGAATCTTCAGGACAGAGGCAGAGTCCTCGGCTTCCAGCAGCCTCGCAAAAGCCGCGGCATCAAGAAGGCGATGCTCCATGGCGCGGATGCGCGCCACGGCGTAACCATAAGCCTCCTTACGTGACATCGGACCACCTCCTCCACTATTCCCGCGGGAACAAACGCTTCACAACGTCGGCTTCCTGTTTTTCCTTCAGGACCTTTACGAGCATATCCCACGAGCAGTCGACGCTTGTGCGGCCGCGCATAAGAATAAAGCCTCCCGCTATATCGGGCTTTCTGTCTGACATTGCGAGGGTTGTGCCGTGCGCCGCGTTATACGAGTCAAGCCAGCTGTCGTCAAGGTATTTTTCGTTTTTACCGACCGCTACCTTTTCGTCCTTCGCTCTTACCGCTTCGTCAAGAAGGCGCCCGCAGAACGCCAGATAATCGTCTTTCCCTAAAGAGGCGAGTTTTTCGAGCGCGGCGTGGTAGACGTCTTCAATAAGATTTCTCTTCGCGCGCAGATCCATCTTAGCGGCGTCAAGGGTCGCTACTATCTCCCTGCGTCTGAATATCTCCGGACGCTCAGCGTCAAAACGTGCGTCAAAACCCGACTGTATCTCATCACATTCTTCTCCGGCCTTCCGGGTGATGGATTCCGCCTGCTCTTTAGCCTTTGAGAGAATCCCGTCGGCTTCTTTCCGAGCGTCGTTTTTGATTTTTTCCGTAATCTGGGCTAAAGACATGACAAACGCTCTTCTTTGTTAGAGCTTTATGCCGTTGAGCATCAGTATGCTGACGAGAAGTCCGAAGACGGCATAGGTTTCGCACATGGCCGGAAGGATGACCGCTTTGCCTATCTGCTCGGGACGTTTCGCAATCATGAGAATCGTCGCGGCGGAAGACTTGCCCTGCCAGATCGCCGAATAGAAACCGGCGATGGCTATCGGGAGGCAGGCGCAGCAGATGCCGAAGCCCTGCCACACCGTGAGGGCTACAGAGCCGCCGCCGAGCAGCCCTGCCTTCTGCATCGCCAGGACCGCGACGAGGAGCCCGTAGATGCCCTGCGTGCCGGGAAGCGCGAGAAGGACGAGCGCGTAGCCGAATTTCTTCGGGTCTTCGGTCATGATTCCTGCCGCCGCCTCGTTTGCCAAGCCTATGCCCCACGCCGAGCCGGAGCCGGCGAAGCCGACCGCGAGAGCGCCGCCGAGCACCACGAGCATCTGTCCGAGCTGATCACCCATTGTTGCGAGAATTGATTCCATGATGAACTTTACCTCCTTGAGAAATGTGCGTAATAAATTAATTGACGGAAGATTCTTCCTGAATTATCGAATACTGCGCTGAATTGCGGAGAGGTGTGAAATCGTGCCCCGTCGCGTTGTAAAACTTGCCGAAGAACTCGACGTACTGAAGCCTCAGCGAATGTATGAACGCGCCGAGCAGGTTCACAACGATGCTGAACGAATGCCCCAGGACGAATATCAATATCGCGAGCGGTACGCCCACGTATTGAGTGCCGGAGACGAGGTTCGCAAGCAGGTTGATGACCATGCCGACGGCCGCCGAGCCGAGCCCGAGGGCGAGCAGACGGCTGTAGCTCAAAACGTCTCCGAGATAGCCTGTCACGTTGTAGAGGCTGAGCACGCCGGAGAAAAGTTTTCCTGCGATATTCTTCTTCTCCCTGCCCTGGGTCGCTACCAAGAGCAGAGCGCCGGCGCAGGCGAGAAGCTTCGACGGAAAGGCCAGCGGCGCCGGCAGGTAGCCCGCCGCCGAGCAGCCCGTGAGGACGAGCCCGAGCAGGAACATCATCCAGCCGCCCTGGTCAGCCGCCGCAGCGAGCTTATTGCCGCTCCTCCAGTTGTCGCAGAACGCTATCGCGAGGCCGAACATGACCTGTACGAAACCGAGGCCGAGCGAAATCATAAGCAGCGTCATCGGGTCGTTCATCGGGTCGAGCAGCTGGAGCTTCTTCGCGACAGGCGCGAGGCCCTTGAGGAGCGGGAAAGCGGTGACGGAGTCGCCGAACCACGAGCCGGTCGCCGCGCCGAAGAGGACGGTGACGACCATGCCGACCGTCATCAGTATGAAGAATTTACGCAGAGTGGGCGACAGCCTGTGTTTGACAAGCATATATCCGAGGATGCCCGTAAGGACCAGGCCGTACCCCGCGTCGCCGAAGCACATGCCGAGGAAGAGGAAGAAGAAGGGCGCCATAAGCGACGTCGGATCAACCCCACCGTAGGTCGGCGTGCCGTACATGATCGTCAGAGGTTCGACCGAGGACGACCACGCCGGGTTTTTAAGCAGGGTCGGCGGCTCTTCGCCCTCGCCCGGCTGAATCGTCGCGAACTCCGTATATTCGGAGTACTCGCTTACCGCGTATTCGACTTTTTTCAGCTGCGAAGCGGGCAGCCAGAATTCCCAGATAAGAGTGTCGTCCGTAGGCTCGCCCGTCTCCATCGCTTCGAGCCTGTCACGCAGTATCGACCAGTAATCGCCGTAGGTGCGCGCCATCGAAAGCCCTTCGTCCGAAGAGGATTTGAGGACTTCCAGCAGGCTCCTTTCCTTCGCTTCCAGCTCCGAGGCCTTTGACGATAGAGAGCTTATCTCTTCGGCAGCTGAGAGCTTGAAGTCCTTCGGTACCTCGACGCGCGAAGCTGAGAATTGCGCCGCGATCTGCTGAAGCTTATCGAAATCGTTCCTGCGGCACAGCAGCGCAAAAATTTCGGAAGCGTCCTTTCCTCCCGGCGGTATGCGCTGGAATTCGGACATTTCGCCGAGCTCCTTTTCGACGCCGGATGCGAAAGCGTCCGCCTCCGCGGCGGGGAGCGAATAAATTATCCCCGCGATCCCCTCGGTGCCTGCCGTGAAAAATTCAAGCGGGTATTTGACGCGCCCGAGCAACTCGGCCTGCGCGGCAAGCCCTCTTAAACGAGAAATCTCCGAGCGCGTCTCCGTGAGTCCGCGCTCCGTCTCCCTCATTTTCGAGGCGAAAGAAGTGAATCGTTTTTCGTCGGCAAGAACAGCGAGACGTTTGAGCGAAATGGCGGGAAGATCTCCTAACGCCTTAGCGAAAGAGCCCTCTTTTTTGGTTTCGTACGGTTCGAGAAGACGCTGGACGAACTTGGCGTCGCTCATCAGCTCGTCGATATGGCGGCGCTTTACGCGCAAAGCCGTCATCGCTGCGCCGCTTTTCGCTTCGCCTTCATTTTTTACGAACTCGCAGCACCCCAAAGATTGAAGTTTCGCCGCAAGTTCATTCGCTACGGCCCTATGGACGGCCATACGCGCCTTACACATCTCAGCGAGAGCCATAAGCCGCCATCACCTCACTAACAAGCCAATCTGCAACTTTTGCCGTTTCATTTTTCTTACTTTCATAGAATGCTTTTGCGTCGGCCTCGCCCTTCGCCGTCATCTCGGCGGCTTTGGCTTCGGCTTCCTTTTCAGCGGCCGCGACTCTTTCGCGCCACTGCCTGTGGCACCGCTGCCTCGTGCTCTTGACAGACTGTTCGGCCTCGGCGCGCGCCGAGGCTACGAGTCTCGCAGCTTCGGCCTTTGCTTCGGAAATCATATTCTTTGCAATATCTTCCTGATCTCTTATTTCCTGCGCAAGGTTCTCTGCCAACAAGCTCACCCCCTCTCGATCGCCCTCGATAAAAATCATAATATTACCCATCTTACAAGAAGTGATTTTAACCGCAACTTTAAATTGCGTCAATTTTCACACATCACCAAAAAATATCATGAAACAAGCAACAAGCGCTATTATTTTTAACTTTTGCAGTCGTTCGGGGGAAATAAATAGGTAATTAAAAGTAGTCAGCGCAATTCGTTCATTGCTCGCTTTTGCACGTCGAAAACACGCATTTACTTATGATTTTATTTAAAAAAGCATGAAAATCCCGGCCTTTAAATATCGTGCGACATTTCCGGACGAATACGCGGCCGCCGCTTTTTGTTGTTCAAAGCAATGAACGGCTGCATATCCGCTTGCATCGCATCGCCGAAATATGGGCCGCAAATTTTTATTTTTTATTCCAACGAATAAAATAAATATTTAATCATCCTTGCCCGATGTGCGCGCGGCGCACTCTCTTCTCCACGGGCATTCGCCGCACCTCTCGACCGCGCCGGCAAAGCTCCCGGAGAGCGCCGTGACGGCCGCGGCTTCGATCGCCTCCGCTATCGCCGAAAAATCTTCTTCGCTATATGCGCGCGGCTCTCTTACGCGCTCAGGCGAACGCAGGTAGATTATCGCGGAGTCGATGGGCGCCGCGCCGCTATTTTTTTTCTGATTCTTATGCAGCGCGTAGGCGTAGAATTCGAGCTGCCGCTCGTAGTACCACGAGGGAGAATATTTTTCGGCCGACGTCTTCCAGTCTCTGAGGTGCAGCCCGGATTGGTCCTGCCAGAATACGTCCGTCGAGCCCACGAGCAGCGTACCCCTGTCGGGCACGCGAAAGCGCGTTTCGCGCATCAGCGGGCGCGCGCCGTCGGCGGCGAGCGCGGCGAATTTCGCGCACTCCGCGCTCCGCGAATATTCCGTTAAAAGCTCGCGCGCTTCGCGCCGCTTGGCGTCGTCGGCAAACTCTCCGCGAAGCTCCGCCGGCAGGCGGCGCGACACCCGTTCGAACAGCGGATCGTCTTTTTGAAGCGGCAGCCAGCCGGCGAGGCTCGCGGCGTCAAAGTCCCAGCGCGCGAGCAGCCAGTGGGATAGGGAGCCGAACTCCGAACCGCCCCCGTCGCCGCCTTTGACGAGCCAGTTCGCCGCGCGCCCCTGTCTGTAAACGGTGCGGTAGGCGGCGGGGCACCACGAGAGCAGCGCGTAGGCGGACGCGGATATCCGTCCAAGCTTCGCGGGGACTTCCTCGGCGAGTTCCATCGGCTCCGCGGCGGGGCGCGCGGGTAGGCCGGCGGAGTTTTTTCTTTCCCGTACATCGCAGGTCAGCAGCGTCGCATCTTCTCTGCCGCTTTCGAGCAGGCGCAGCATTATCGAATCTTTGCCGCCGAAGCTTCCGCCTTTTCTTTTTTTATAAGCGCCGCACAGTATCAATTCGTCTGCGGCGCGCGTGAAGCCGACGTACCAGAGGCGCTTGCGCTCGGCTTTTTCTTCTTCCGCCTCGCGGCTCTCCTCCCACAGCGCGGCCGTATAGAGCTCCTCGCCCTCTTTCGACGCGAAGTGCGGAGAGAGCTTCGCCGTCACGCCGTACCTCTTCGAGACATAAAGGGGGCCTACGCCCGCGCCTCTCTTTCCCTCTCTGTAAACGAGCGCCGTTATCGGGAACTCGAGTCCTTTCGACGCGTGGACCGTCATCACGCGCACCGCGTCGGCGGATTCGTCGGCGACGTCGGGCTCCTCCTTGGCGCCCTGCGTCGAGAGCTCAGACAGAAGATATTCCGCGCAGCCCTTCAGCGAGCACCCCTCCGATTTTTCGTACTCCTCCGCGACGTCGGCGAGATGCGAAATGTTCGCGCAGACGCGGCGCCTGCGCGTGCCGTCGTAGCTTTCGAGGAAGAAAGGCCTTTTCATCAGTTCGCGTATCGCCGCCGAAACGCCCGAGAAGTGCGCTCTCCTGCGCAGCCTGTCGACGCGCTCCGAGAGGGCCGGATTCTTTTCCCGCAAAAGGCGCGAAAGAGGTATCGGCATCCCCCTCTCCCTCATTTCGAACGCGCTTTGCAAAAGCCGCCCAGCTTCCTCGGAAGAAAGGCCTGATAAGGGGGAGGCCAGCCATCCGGCTAAATAGAGCGGTTCCTCCGGGGCGGAGAGCAGGGAGACAAAGTTCACTAGGTCGCCGGTCTCGCCGCGCGCGAAATATTTTTTCGAAGTCGAAAGAAGATACGGAAGGCCGAGCGAGTCGAAAGCCCTTTCGAGCATGTCGTATTCGGCTCGCGAGGGCACGAGCACGGCAAAGTCTTTCCAGTCGGCGGCGCGGAAGGCTCCCTTTCCTCCGTCGGGGTTGTACGCCTCCTTGTCCCATATCTGTTTTTTTTCGGCGTGAGCCTTCATTATCTCGCGTCCGAGCGCGGCGTAGAGGCGCAGACGCAGATCGGCCGCCTTCACATCCGATTCCTCTTCGCCGGAGAGTGCGCACAGCAGCCTGAGATACGGCCCGCCGGCCTTTTCGTTCCTGCGGTCCGTGAAAACTTCGTCGTCAGGCGGCAGCAGGCGCTCGTAAATAATTTCGGGATCTCCCTCCCAGATATTTTCAAAGACGTCGTTGAACTTTTCGAGCAGCCCGCTCGACGTCCTGAAATTCCTGTCGAGGGAAACGTATTTGCAGCACCCCTCAGCCCCTTCGACCTGCGCCTTTTTTATGTATTTGCGGAAAAGCATCAGGTCCGCGTGGCGGAAGCGGTAGATGGACTGCTTCTGGTCTCCTACGATAAAAAGCGTGTTGTGAAAATCGCTTTCGGCGTCCGGCGCCGTCCACATGGCTTCGACCAGCTCGTCCTGCAACGGGTCGGTGTCCTGGAATTCGTCTATCATGATATGTTTGAATCTGCGCTTATAGGCGGGGGACGATTCAAGCACATCGCGTGCGCAGCGTATGAGGTCGGATAGCGAAAGCATGCTCTCGCGGCGGCGGAACTCGTCCCAGGCGGCCCAGCCGAGCGCGCAGATTTCGCAGAGCGTTCCGTTCACCTTTTTTTCGCCCTTCGACGGCGCTTTCATCATCAAAAGCGCCCTTCTTTTCTCGTCGCGCCACTCGGAGAGGGCGCATCCGAGCCCGGCCTCTATCGCGCCCTTTATTTCGCGCGACATGTTCAGATTGGAAAGAGGGCCGGAAATGAGCTCCGCGAGGAACTCTTCGGCGCTCTCGACGCTTGCCGCCGCGCCCTTCCAGCGTTCGACGAAGGCTTCGAATTTTTCCTTCGTCTTCGAGGGCTTTTTGCCGCCGGCGGTAAATTCGGGGGTAGAAAGTATCGCGGGAAAAACCGCCTCTTTCCACAGCCTGAATATTTCGGGGCAGCTCTTTTTCAAAGAGGCCACATCGTCGAGCAGCGCCGCGTCGTCGTGCCGCCAGAGGCTTCCCGGCGTCTGCCCAGCGCAGTAAAGCTTTTCCGCACAGCTTTCGGACGCCTCGGCTATCGCGCGCGGGCCGTAAGCGTTCAGCAGCTCCGTGAGATCGGGCGAGGAAAGCAGCGCGGCCGCACGCGCTCTCCACTCCTCCGGCAGCATCGCCGCTATCTTTTCCGCGTCGAGCGCCGAGAGCGCCCTCTCGTATTCCTTCCACCATATATCGGCCTTCGCCTCCGGCATGATCGACGCGGCGGGGTCGACGTCGAGCTCAAGTCCCGATTCCCTGATCATCTTCATCGCGAAGGAGTGGATCGTCGAAATGTACGCGTCATCCATCGAATCTATCGCAGACTGAAGGTGTGCGAGCTCCTTCGGAAACGCCGAACGCCATTTGACGAGCGTATTTTTTATGCGGTCGCGCATTTCGCCGGCCGCCTTCTTCGTAAAGGTCAGCACGAGTATTTCGCCGGCGCGGCATTCGGGGTCGGAGGCGAGCAGCCAAGCGAAGCGCTGGGCGAGCGTCTGAGTCTTTCCCGTTCCGGCTCCGGCGCTCACGACCGTGAGGTACTTGTCGCTCTTGAGCGCGTCTATCTGCGCCTCAGTGCCATTTATCAGCGAATGCCACGCGGGGGCGCCATTTTCTTTACTCATCGCTCCCCTCCTCCTCTTCCTTCACTAAATACCACGGCAGATCGCGCTTGCGGCAGAGAGTGAAATACCGGCAATTTTTACAGAGAGCCGAATCAGAGTTGTAGCTCGGCTCGTAAACGCCCCTTTTGACCGCGCCGGCCATTTCGGACATCGAGGCCGTCGCTTCCTCCATGCGCTCCTCCGGGCACTTGCGCGACCTTTTAGTGCCCTGCACATCGTAAGCGCCGAAAATTTCGCCGCTGAAATATCCCGAAAGGGTGCAGTCGCTCTGTCCGAACCACCCGAGCCCGAGAATATCGATCCCCGCTGCGTTCAGGATAACGCCATAGGCGGGGACCTGAAGCTCCGGCATATGTGGGTAGCTCTTCCCGAGCTTGTAATCCATAACGACGGCGCCATTTTCGTAAAAGTCGACCCTGTCCGCCTTCGCTCTGAAAATCACGCCGTCGACTTCAAAATCGTCGAGCTTGTATTCGCTTTTGACTTCGAGCCTTCCGAACCGCGGGATGCGCGCCTCTATTTCGTCCTGCAAAGCTGCGAGGTCTAAAATCTGCCGCATCAGGCTCTTTTCAAAGCGCGCGAGGCGCCTGTCCGCGTCGAGCGCGGGGTAAGATTCCGCTTTTAGGCGCGTCCAGCTCTCCGCCGCGCAGCCGCGAAGGGAAAGCTCCGGATTTTTCTTCTTTCCGCCGAAAGCCTCCTCCCACACCCTGTGGGAGAGCGTCCCAGCGGCAAGCGGGTCGTATAGCTCCGCGCCGGGGACTTCGAGGCGCAGATGTCTTTCGCACCAGTAAAGATACGGGCAGGCGCGCCAGAGGTCGAGATCGCTCACGCGCACGATCGGCTTTTCGCCTGTCGGCGTTGCGACGCCGACAGGTTTGACGAATTCCGCACCGCGCTCACAGCGCGAGCCCGAGACCTCCGCGCCCAGGAAGCGCGGCCTTTCGCCGTCCGGAAGGGCATCCTGGGTGCCGAAGCGCGCCGAAGCGGCAAGGCGCCACTTCCTGCCGCAGCCCGGCCTCTCTTTGAGCATCGAAAGTACGAACTGCGAATCCGGCGCCTGCTCGCGAGACTCGTCGTAAAGCGCGCGGCAAAAGACGACTCCCTCCCGCCCCGTCGCGGCGAGACGGCGGAATATCGCCTCGCGGCGCTCGCGTTCCTCGCGTATTTCAGGCAGATGCGGCGCGCCCTTCTCCCTTTCAGGCTCGCCCTTCAACTGAGCCGCGTTGAACTTCGACTTATATTCGTTGCGCAACAGCATCGACTCGCGCATGACGCCCGGCCAGCTGTTCCCGTCGGCCCCCATTACGAACCAGTACTTATGTTCCGTGAGCGTCGGCGGCATCCCGGCGTAAAGCGTCAGCGAACGGCGCTGCGGCAGCTGTATCGGCAGCGTCGCGGCAGCCGCCCAGTCGTCGACGAAGGCGGCCGCTTCCGCTCCGCAAAGAGATATATCGGCCGCCGGGCCGATATACTTCGCGGCGTCGTCAAGATTTCGAATCTTCTTCTCCAGCTCGTGCAGCGCGTAAGAGACGTCGCGGACGCCGCCGTCGAGCCCGCTTTCGTCGGCCGCGACGCGCGACGCGGCCTCGACGACGCGGCACTTCTCCAGAAAATCACGCCAGATGGAAAGGACGTCCGACGGTCTGTGCCTCTTTTTATCACCGTAAAGATCATCGCAGAGCACGCATATCTCTTCGAAGCGCGCTCTGTCCTCTCCGCTCAGAGCCGCGCGCCAGCCTTTGCGCCCCTCCGGCAGTAGAGAGGAGGGGCAGCGCGCGCCGAGCGTTTTGCCGTCCACGCTCGAAAAAAGCAGCGGGTTCGCGAGCAGTATAGACGTGTTGTAACTGTCGAAGCCGGAGGCGCAGGCGCGCCATATCATCCCCGGCAGCTCGCCTGCCAGCGTTTCGGCGACTGTGCCGCGCACCCTGACGTTGTAAGCGATCTTATAGCGCGACAGCGCGTACTCCATCAGCGCAAGCCATCTTGCCGGTGCCGAAATCCCTATCTCGCCGTAATTGTCGAGCTCTCCGAGTGCCGTCAGAACGCCTTCGCCCTTCGCCCACAGCGCTATCTCGCGCGCCGCCGACTCGGCTTCCAGGCCGTCGGAGCCCGCTTCGAGCCTGACGACGGGGACGTCCCATTCCGGGCGCTGCGAATATTCGCTGTCAAGCTGCCTTATGCCGTCGTAAAAATCGTCCAGCCCGGTCTCCGGCTGAAACATAGCAAGCTCCGCGGCCTCGGCGAGAGCCTTGACGAATTTGAGTTGAGCGCCGTTGAAGGAGAGGAAGCCGGCGAAAATAAATTTTTTGCTTTTGACGAAATCAAGGACGAGAGAATTATTCAGCTCTTCGCGCGCAAGCGTGGGAATCTGCGCCGCGTCGGCTAAATCGTATTCTCTGAGATAATCCACATATCTTTCGTAAAGAGAGAGCAGGATGTCCTCCGGGCGCGACGCGTCCGGCTCCTCTTCGCCGAAGAGCGACGACTTGAGGCGCTCCGGCGAAACCTCCTCCGAGAGCAGATCCTTGATATTTTCTCCGAGCAGGGAGACGAAACCGCGGTGGCGCAGCCCGGGCGCTACGGAGGCGCCGGCCGCTTCGCGCTCCGCGATATATTTTTCAAGAAGATGCCTGAGAATCAAATGATGGTCTGGCGGGTCGATGATCCGAACGCGGGAGCCCGTGATATGGGAAAATTCGCCGAGCAGGTCGCCGAGCGTCCAGACCGTCGGGCGCGCGCCGAAAAATGGTTCGTCGCCGCAGATGAGATCGCTCAAAGCGTCTCGGTCGAGCCCCGACGGGACGACGAACGCCGCGTCCGTTTTGTACTCGTCGTAAAAAGCGCGCAGTTCCTTCGCCCTATCGGAAATATTATAATAGGCAGCGACTGTCAAAGGCACTATACCGCCCCCTGAAAATGATGTCGATCATGCCGGCGCGCGGCTCGTTCCCGGCGGCGAAACGCCGCCACTATATTTTGCCCGCGCCGCGCGCTTTTCGTCAAGCGCGAAAGCAGCGCCACATAAAAGACGCGGCGCCTGCGAGGTTTTTACCACAGGGTGGATCGCTGTGAAACTTCTTATTGCAATTGGCTGTTTCATTTCGACATCATGCCTGCCATAAGTAAGTTTTTCCAACATACCGAGCCGCCAGACTTCCTCTCCACCGATCTGTTCCGGCCTGTAACCCTTTTTCACATCTCTGCCTGAGGGAGTCTTTGTAAAGCCTGTTTTCTCTGTCGGGCTCAGATATTTATATATCATGCACATCGGCTGGATGCTTTTCCATTTTTTATCGAAAGTGTCAAAAAAATCGTTGAGTTGATTGCATTACGCATACGCAGACGTGCTTCGAAATCCGGGCTGTTCACATAACTGTTCACTACTACTTTTCTGACCTTTGTGATATTAGCTATGTCTTCAGGCGATTTGATCTCATACTTTCTGAACTCTTCGCTTTTCTCTTTCCAAAACTCCTTGAATAGGCGGCGCTTTTGTTCGGCATATTTTTTATCGTCATTTATAGGGCTTAAATATTTTTCAGCTCCCTCCTGCAAAGTCATTACAAAATTATCCTCCTTAAAGCTTTGTCCGGAGTACCGGTTTTGCCCACAGCCCTTTATATTGGTTACTCCTCCGTTTCTGAAATAAAAAATTCCTGTCCAAACTCGGCGTTAAGAAAAAATCAGCCGCGGCGCGCGTGAGATCCGCGGCGCCGCGGCGGTATTGAGCTTATATTATTTTCGCGATCTCTTCGACGCCCTTGCGCTTTTTGGGACGCGGCGCTTCGGCTGGGTAGCCGAGCGCGATTATGGCGCGCGCGGTGTCCGCTTCGCTGATGCCGAGCAGTCGCTTGACTTTCGCGTCGACGAAGGTCCCTATCACGCAGCTGCCAAGGCCGAGTTCTTCGGCCTGCAGCAGCAGGTAGGCGGTCGCCATGCCGACGTCGCCTTCGGAGAAGCGGCTTTCGCCGTAGCGGTCTGCTACGCTCTTGATGACCGCGGGGTGCGCGTCTTCCGATACTACGATGAAGGCCGGCGCTTTGTCGGCCCACTGGTTGAAGCCGGTGTCGTGCGTCAGTTCGGCGAGCTCTTTTCTCTTCTCCGGATCGGTGACTATCGTGAATTTCCAGGGCTGGCTGTTGCACGCCGAAGGCGCGAGAGAGGCGGCTTCGACGCAGGAGAGCAGCAGCTCCTTTTCCACAGCTTTGTCGGTGAAGGCGCGGCAGCTTCCGCGCTTTTTCGCAAGTTCGATGAATTTTTCCATTGAGTTTCCCTCCTGATTTTTTAAAATAAGCCGCTCCGCGCGTCGGAGCGGCTTTGTCGCCTTTTTATTTCACGAGCGGCTCTATCGTTTTTATAGATAGCTCGTCAAGCTGTTTTTTTTCGACTTCGGACGGCGCGTCGCTCATCGGGCACTGCGCCTTCTGGTTTTTCGGGAAGGCCATGACGTCGCGTATCGATTTGCCGCCCGTCATCAGCATGACGAGGCGGTCGAGGCCGATCGCCAGCCCGCCGTGCGGCGGCGTGCCGTAGCTGAGCCCTTCGAGCAGGAAGCCGAAGCGTTCCTTCGCTGCTTCGGGCGTGAAGTTGAGCGCCTGGAAGGCCTTCTGCTGCATTTCGGGGTTGTGTATCCTTATCGAGCCGCCGCCGAGCTCCGTGCCGTTGAGGACGACGTCGTAGGCGCGCGAACGCACTTTGCCCGGCTCCGTTAGCAGGAAATCGACGTCCTCGTTCATCGGAGCGGTGAAGGGATGATGGACGGCCGTGTAGCGCCCCTCTTCGTCGTCCCATCCGAAGAGCGGGAATTCGGTGACCCAGAGGAAGCGGAAGCCCTCCCGCACCATGCCGCGGTCGCGTCCGAGCTCGAGGCGGATCTGCCCTAATATCTCGCAGGCCTTGCGCCAGTTTTCATCGGCCATGATGAAGAGCGCGTCGCCGTCTTCTATGCAGGATATTTCTTTCAGCTTCGCCGTCTGTTCTTCGCTCATGAATTTGACGAGAGGGCCTTTGAGCTCTCCGCCCTTGACCTGGAAGTTGGCCATTCCCTTCGCGCCGAGCGCCTTCGCGCGGCTTTCGAGCTCCGAGAGCTCTTTGCGCGAGAGCGCGGCCCCTCCGGGCAGGCGCAACCCCTTTATCGTCCCGTTTTCGGCGAGGCCGGAGAAGGGATTTTCTCCGCCTTTGAAAGCTTCTTCCAGCGAGACCATCTCCATGGGGATTCTCATGTCCGGTTTGTCGACGCCGTATTTGTCCATCGCTTCCCTCCACGTCATGCGCGGGAAGGGCGTTTCGACCTCCGCGCCCCTGACTGCCTTGAAGAGCCCTGCGAGGTAGTTTTCGACGAGCGTCATTATGTCCTCTTCGGTGATGAAGCTCATCTCAAGGTCTATCTGCGTGAATTCCGGCTGGCGGTCGGCGCGCAGGTCTTCGTCGCGGAAGCACTTCACTATCTGCATGTAGCGGTCGCAGCCGCCTACCATCAGCAGCTGTTTGAATATCTGCGGCGACTGCGGCAGCGCGTAGAATTTGCCTGGATTGACGCGCGACGGCACGAGGTAGTCGCGCGCGCCCTCCGGCGTCGACTTCGTGAGCATCGGCGTCTCTATTTCGATGAAGCCGTTGTCGGAGAAGTAGTTTCGCGTGTAAAGCGTGACGTCGTGGCGCGCTTTCAGGTTGGCCTGCATCGACGCGCGGCGCAGGTCGAGATAGCGGTACTTAAGGCGGAGGTCTTCGTTCACGCTGTCCGCGTTGTCTATTTCGAAGGGGATGAGCTTAGCCGGCGACAGCACGATGAAGTCTTCGACGAGAAGTTCGACTTCACCGGTCGCGAGCTCCGGATTTTCCGTCCCCTCGGGGCGCCTGCGAAGCGTGCCGCGCACGGCTAAGACGTACTCGCTGCGCAGCGCTCCGGCGCGTCCGTGCGCCTCGGCGTTGAGCTCGGGGTTGAAGACCACCTGAGTCACCCCGGTCTTGTCCCACAGTTCGATGAAGATGATTCCGCCAAGGTCGCGGCGGCATCTGAGCCAGCCGTTGAGCACGGCCTTCTTTCCGGCGTCTTCGACGCGCGGAGCCCCGCAGTACATCGTCCTCTGCCATGCGGCGTCATAATGTCGTTCCATAATTATCCCTCTTTATATGATTTACTCTCTTACTTCAGCTTGTTTATCAGCTGCTCCGCGGTAAGCTCTTCCTGCGCGCCCTCTTTGAGATTTTTGACGGTGACGACGCCCTTTTCGATTTCACTCGTACCTATGATGCAGGCGTATTCGGCCGCAGCTCCGGCCGCTTTCATCTGTCCCTTCATCGAGCGTCCCATGTAATCCATGTCGGCGGAGATTCTGTTCATGCGCAGCTCGCGCAGGAGGGCCATCGCGTCGAGGCGCGCCGAGGGCTCCGCAGCGACGACGTAGACTTTGCTCTCCGGCTTTTCGCCGAAGGAGCAGCCCTGAGCCTCCATCGTAAGCACGACGCGCTCGATGCCGGAGGCGAAGCCGACGCCGGGAACGTGCGGGCCGCCTATGGCTTCGGCGAGATTGTCGTAGCGTCCGCCGCCGCACACCGCGTTCTGAGCGCCCAAGTCGCCGGACTGAATCTCGTAGGCGGTCTTCGTGTAATAGTCGAGACCGCGCACAAGGCGCTTGTCGTGGACGACGGATGCGCCGATCTTTTCAAGCCCGCGGTTGAGCCGCTCATAGTGCTCGCGGCACTCGTCGCAGAGGCAGTCCGTCACGGCCGGCGCGTCTTCCGTTATCTCTTTGCATATCGGGCTCTTGCAGTCGAGTATGCGCAGAGGGTTCCTGTCGAAGCGGCTTTTGCACGTGTCGCAGAGCTCGTCGAAGCGCGGGCTAAGGAAGTCCTGCAGCACCCTGCGGTAGACGGGGCGGCACTTCGGGCAGCCGACGGAGTTGAGCACGACCTGAAGGTTGCGGAGCCCGAGCCTGCGGTAGAGCTCCATCGAAAAATCTATGACTTCGAGGTCGACGAGAGCGTCCTGCGCGCCCAACGCTTCGATGTCGAGCTGGACGAACTGGCGATAGCGCCCCTTCTGCGGCCTCTCGTAGCGGAACATCGGGCCGATGCCCCAGAGCTTCGCTGGCTGCGGCCCCTTACTCATTTCATTTTCAATGTAGGAGCGCACCATCGACGCCGTGAGCTCGGGGCGCAGCGTCACGCTGCGGCCGCCTTTGTCTGTGAAAGTGTACATCTCTTTTTCAACGATGTCCGTCGTATCGCCGACGCCGCGGCAGAATAGCTCCGTATGTTCAAATATCGGGAGATGAACTTCTTTATATCCGTAATCATCCGCCACGTCGCGGCAAACGCCGGTCACGTAAGCCCACTTCCAAGATTCGTCGCCGAGTATGTCCCTCGTGCCGCGCGGGGCCTTCACTGCTTCCATAACAACCGCCTCCCGGTAGTTTAAAATGCGTTCTTTACCGCCGCGCCGCGGACGCGGCAAAAACGGCTCTCATCTCAAAAGAGTATAATACTTCAAAAGTACCGCGCAAGACAAGGCGAAAATAATTTCCGCGCGCTCGGCGCCCTCGAAAACGGCGCTTCGGCGTTTTTCGTGTTATAAATACGAGGAGAATATATTGAGGAGGCGGGATGATGATAAAAATCGAAATACCAGGAAGGAAAACTTTGGAGATAAATTACGTCGTGCTGGATTACAACGGTACGATCGCGGCGGACGGCGAGCTCCTGCCGGGCGCCGCGGAAAAAATAAAAGAGCTCTGCGGGCTCGCCGAGGTCTTCGTACTGACGGCCGACAGCTACGGCACGGCCGAAGCACAGTGCGGGGGGCTCGGCGCGGCCGTGAAAACTTTTCCGCGCGCAGGGGCAGCTGCCTGCAAGGAGGGAATCGTCCACGCCCTCGGCGGCGGCGCGGCCTGCGTCGGCAACGGCTTCAACGATATAGAGATGTTTGACGCGGCGGAGCTTTCGATAGCGGTGATGGACCGCGAGGGCGTATGCGCCGCGCTTCTTCCGCACGCTGATATTCTGGTGCGCAGCGCGCTCGATGGGCTTGATTTGCTGCTGAATACCGAGCGCGTGAAAGCCACTCTCCGTACTTAGCGTTTGCGGCTTTTATTTTTTAAATAGTTTAACTTTCGATAATTTTTCCCTTCTCCTTTATATAAAAATTTGCGCTTTGGCGCGTTTTTTGCTATGCTGTTCTAAATCGGCGAAGGGAGGCGGTCATATGGATACCATCTGCGGCATCAGGAAAAAATGCGGCTGCACGGCGGCCGTCGTCTTCTGCTATATTGTGATGCAGATATTCCTCTTCGCCTTCTGCGAGGGGCCGTCGGCCTCTCCCCTTCAAGACACAGGCAGCATCTACATCATGGAAGCGATGACGGCGCTTTCGCACGCCGCCGTCACGCAGCGCAATACCGATTACGGTTCTCTGGCGCAGCTTTCCGGATGTGTGCAGGCGCCGAGGCAGCTCTGCGACGCTTTTACCGAAAAATCCGAGCTCGACGCCTTCTGCGCCGAGCGTTTCGCTCTTTGGAGCATTTTCATAGACGGCATAAAGGAATCGCAATCTTCCTCCAACATGGTGGCAAGGAAATAATTTTCCCTTTTATAAAAATACTTCATATTTGACGCCGCAGTTAGCGGCACGGCTTTCGCAGGCGGCAAGGCGCTTTAGCGGAGCTTCCTGCACGACAGGGTATTTTTAGGGGGAATGGCGATGGAGTTACTGCACGCCGGCCTTGACATAGGCTCCACGACGGCAAAAGCAGTCGTCCTGGACGAACGCGACAAGATAATATTTTACAGATATGGAAGACATTTCGCCGACATACGCGCGGCCGTGGAAAGGCTCGTCGGCGAGATAAAGGACAGCTTCTCCGGCGCGATGCTGACGCTCGCGATGGCGGGCTCCGGCGCGCTGGAAATAGCGCGCGGCATGGATGTGCCATTCACACAGGAGCAGATCGCCTGCGCTGCGTCGATAACGCGCTTCCTGCACGGCGTCGACGTCTGTATAGAGCTCGGCGGCGAGGATTCGAAGATAACCTTCTTCGGCGAAAACGGCGCGGAGCAGCGCATGAACGAGACCTGCGCCGGCGGCACGGGCGCGTTCATAGATCAGATGGCGACGCTCTTCGGCACGGACGCCTCGGGGCTGAACGAGCTCGCGAAGGGTTATAAGACGATTTACCCCGTCGCGTCGCGCTGCGGCGTCTTCGCCAAGACGGACGTGCAGGCGCTGCTCAACGACGGCGCGGCGAAGCCGGACATAGCGGCGTCGATATTCCAGGCGATAGTGAACCAGACGATAAGCGGCCTCGCCTGCGGGCGCAGGATAACGGGGCGCGTCGCCTTCCTAGGCGGGCCCCTGTACTTCCTCTCCGAGCTGCGCGCGCGCTTCGCCGACACGCTGCACCTAACGCCGGAGAAGTGCGTCTTCCCACGGAACCCGCACCTCTTCGTAGCGATGGGCGCGGCGATAAGCGCGAAGGAGCGCGACGCGATGGAAGCCGGCGCTCTGCAGCGGCGGGCGGAACGCTTCTTCATCTCGCACGGCGACGAGCGCCGCGGCAGCTGCGCACCTCTTTTCAAAAGCGACGCGGAGCTGGCCGCCTTCAGGGAAAAGCATTCCCGCTGCCGCGCGAAGCGCGTTGATATGAAGGATTACAAGGGAAACGCCTATCTCGGCGTCGACGTCGGCTCAACGACGACAAAGCTCGTGCTGATCGGTGAAGACGGCGAACTGCTCTTCGCAAAGTACAGGCTGACAGGCGTCGGCGAGCCGCTTGCGGCCGTGCGCGAGGCTTTGACGGAGCTTTATTCGCATATGACGCCGGATATAAAAATAGCGGCAAGCGGAGTAACGGGCTACGGCGAGAAGCTAATAAAGGCCGCGTTCGGCATAGACGTAGGCGAGGTCGAGACCGTCGCCCACGCTAAGGCGGCGGATTTCGTGCTGCCCGGCGCCGACTTCGTTATAGACATAGGCGGACAGGACATGAAATGCCTGAAGATAAAGGAAGGCGTTATAACGGGGGTCTTCCTCAACGAGGCCTGCTCCTCCGGCTGCGGCTCCTTCCTACAGAGCTTCGCCAAGTCTCTGAACATGGAGATAGGCGAATTTGCGCGCGAAGCCGAAAAGTCGCAGACCCCGGTCGACCTGGGCTCGCGCTGCACGGTCTTCATGAACTCGCGCGTGCGCCAGGCGCAAAAGGAGGGAGCGTCGGTGCGCGACATATCGGCTGGTCTCGTCTACTCCGTCGTCAAAAACGCGCTTTACAAAGTCTTAAAGATCAAGGACCCGCGCGAGCTCGGAGAGAAGATCGTCGTTCAGGGCGGCACCTTCAAGAACGACGCGCTGCTGCGCGCCTTCGAGCTCGTAACGGGGCGCGAGGTGGCGCGCCCCGACATCTCCGAGCTGATGGGCGCCTTCGGCGCCGCGCTCGCCGCGAAGGAGCAGAAATGCGAGAGAAGCACGCTGCTTTCGGCGAAGCAGATCGCCGAGTTCAAGACGACGGTCACGACGACGAACTGCGGCGGCTGCGGCAACAAATGTCTTCTGACGCTGACGCGCTTCCCCGACGGCAGAAAATACGTCTCGGGAAACCGCTGCGAACGCGGCGGCACCTCTGAGGAAAGGAAGCGGCTGCCCGCCAACGTCTTCGAAAAGAAGTACCGCCGCCTCTTCGGCTATTACAGGCCGCTCTCCGAAAGCGCAGCGCCGCGCGGCGTGATGGGGATACCGCGCGTCCTCAACATATACGACAACTATCCCTTCTGGTTCACACTGCTTACGGAGCTTGGCTTCTCCGTGCGCCTTTCGTCGGAGTCGCCCGACGAGAATCTCGGCATCGATACGATACCTTCGCAGACGCTCTGCTATCCGGCGAAGCTTGCGCACAGGCACATAACGGAGCTGATAGCAAGCGGCGTGAAAAATATTTTTTATCCCGTCATACTGCACGAGAAGGGAGAATTCGACCGCGCGCAGAACGATTACAACTGCCCCGTCGTCACTGGCTACCCCGACGTTTCGCGCCTCAACATCGACAAGGCGCGCGAAAGCGGCGTGAACTTCATCTCGCCGGCCGTATGCATCGACAGCGGAGAATCGGCAGCGAAGACGCTTTATCCGGCGCTTGCGGAATTCGGCGTGGCGAAGCGCGAGCTGCGCGCCGCGGCGGAAGCGGCGCAGAAGGCGCGCGAAAAGTACAAGGCGGACATAGCCGCGTTCGGAGCCGCCGCTCTTGAAGAGCTCAGGAGGGAGGGCGGCGTCGGCGTCGTGCTCGCGGGGCATCCGTACCATCTCTCGCCGGAGGTCAATCACGGCATACCGGAGCTCATAAACGGCTACGGCGTGACACTCTTCACAGAAGATTCGATCATGGGGCTCGCCGAAGGCCTCGAAAAGCCACAAGACGTCGGAGCGGTCGACCAGTGGGCTTATCATTCGCGCCTCTACCGCGCCGCGATGGTCGTCGCGCGCCATCCGGCCTTCAAAAACGTCGAGCTCGTACAGTTCAATTCCTTCGGCTGCGGGCTGGACGCGATAAGCGCGGAGCAGACGGCCGAGCTGCTGACGCGCAGCGGCAAGCTGCACACTCTGATAAAGATCGACGAGGGCAAGAACAACGGCGCGGTGAGGATAAGGATTCGCTCTCTGCTCGCGGCGATGAAGGCTCGCAAAGAGAGCGGGAACGCCTACGTCGAGCGCGCTCCGATATCTCGGCCGCAGATCTCGGACGGCCCGCGCACACTGCTCTGCCCGCCGCTATCGCCGTTCCACTTCCAGTTCATGGAGAGCGTGTTCGAGGGCAGCGGCATTAACCTGCGCGTAATGCCGCAGGGCACGCGCGAAACGGTCGAGCTCGGGCTGCGCTACGTCAACAACGACGTCTGCTACCCAGCTATGATGGTCGTCGGCGAATTCATCTCGGCACTGCAAAGCGGCCTTTACGACCCCGACAGGACCGACTGCCTCTACGCTCAGACCGGCGGGCCGTGCAGAGCCAGCAACTACATCCACCTGCTGCGCGGCGCGCTTGACGCGGCCGGCTTCCCGCAGGTGCGCGTGCTCGCAGTCAACCGCCAGAAGGAGGGCGAAGCGGAAGCTTTCAAGATTCAGCCTCGCACGGGCTGGCGCGCGCTGCTCGGGCTCTTCTACGGCGACCTGCTGATGCGCCTGCTGCTCCGCACGCGCCCCTACGAAGTCGAAAAGGGCTCGGCGAACGCGCTCCACGACGGCTGGGTCAGGCGCATAAAGGAAAACATACGCAGCGGCAGCTGGTTCCAGTATAAGAAGAACGTAGCCGAAATGGTGCGCGACTTCTCCGCGCTGCCGATCTGCGGCGTACAGCGCCCGCGCGTCGGCATCGTCGGCGAAATCCTCGTAAAATACCACGCGAACGCGAACGAAAGGCTGATAGACGTGATAGAAGAAGAGGGAGGCGAAGCCGTCGTTCCGGACATGGCGAACTTCCTCGCCTACTGCCTCTGCGACCCGATAGTCGCGAACGAACATCTGAACGGCGCTTATCTGCCGCGCCTGGGCGGCGAATTCGGCATATGGGCCCTCGAAAAGATAAAGGCGCCCGTGGCAAAAGCGCTGGCGGGGACGCGCTTCGGCGAGATGCACGAAATAAGCGACCTCAGGGCGCGCAGCTCGCAGGTCGTTTCGCCGGCCAATCAGGGCGGAGAGGGCTGGCTCCTCACGGCAGAGATGATGACCCTGATAGAATCCGGCGTACGCAACGTGCTCTGCGTGCAGCCCTTCGCCTGCCTGCCGAACCATATCACCGGCAAGGGCGTCGTGAAAGAAATAAAGCGCCGCTACCCCGGCGCGAACATCCTGCCACTCGACTACGACGCGAGCGTGAGCACGACGAACCAGCTGAACAGGCTGAAGCTGCTGATGGCGACCGCAAGAGCATAGAGGCGCAGGCGGCAAAGCGGGAGGGCGGACTTTTCCGCTCACCCGCTTTTTACGGATACGCCGCTGCGATCATCTTTTCAGTTTGGCGAACTCTTCTTTTATTTCGACAAGGAGCTCGGGCTTCATCATCAGGTCGACGGCGGTTTTCGCAAGCCCCCTGATAAAGAGGAACGACGTCTCTATCGCCTCCCGGCTGCGCGCTTTCTCGGCGAATTCCGCCGTATGGGCGGAATAAGCGCGTCCGTCCGACAACGGCCCCATACCGCTGTTGAGCTGTATGGCCGGGCATCTGTAGCTGACGTCGCCCAAGTCCGACGAGCCCATATGAGCTTCGTCGCCGAGCCATTTCATCTTTACGCCTAGCGCTTCCATGTTATCGCAGGCAAGCCTGTTGAGGGCCATGTTGCTGCACGTGTCCATAAAATCGACTTCGGCGGGCGTGATTTTATACGTGGTGCCGGTCCCGATCGCCGCGCCCTTGGCGCAGGCTTCGACCCTGTCGAGCAGCGGCGCGATCTCCGCCGCCTTGCTGCTCCTGACGTAGAAGAGCGCGCTCGTATAGTCCGGGATGATGTTTGGAGCCTTGCCGCCGTCGGTGATTATGCCGTGCAGCCTCACGTCCGGCTTGGTCTGTTGTCTGAGCGCGTTAACGAGGTTAAAGAAATTGATCATCGCGTCCAGCGCGTTGAGCCCGTTCTCGGGAGCGGAGGCGGCGTGCGACGTTTTGCCGAAGAATTCGACGGTGCGGCAGCAGAGCGCCATCGAGTTGATAGAGCTTGTGCTTTCCATCGAAGGATGCGACATCATCGCTACGTCCATCTCGTCGAAGGCTCCCATTTTAGACATCACGACCTTCGCCCCCTCGGTCTCCTCCGCCGGGGTGCCGAAGACGTTTATTTCGGCCCCGTACTCGTCCGCGAATTCCGCAAGCGCTATCCCCGCTCCAACCGACATCATGGCTATCAGGTTATGCCCGCAGCCGTGTCCGATTCCCGGCAGCGCGTCGTACTCGGCAAGCAGCGCTATTTTCGGCCCGGCCTTGGCGCCTTTGTAGACCGCACGGTACGCCGTTTCGATGCCGCAGTATTTCTCCGCGACGTCGAAGCCGTATTTCCGAAGAAGCGCCAGCTGCCATTCGACGGCTTTGCGCTCCTCCTTGCCAAGCTCGGGATTGTCATGTATCTTCAGGGTCAGCTCCGTCAGCTCGGGCTTCAGGCGTTCGACCGCCGAATCTATTCTCTGCATAATGTTCTGTTCCATGCGCATCCACCTTTTGAAGCGTATGCTCCCGCGTTCAGCAAGAGCATACGCCGTGTCGTATAGTTAGTTCAGATCAGAACGGGCCGAGCCCGATAGACTGCGCCGCTATGACGAAAGCGAGCCCGATGGCGTACTGAATCATCATGACGGGCAGGAACCACTTCGCCCACTTCGCCCACGGAATTTTCGCGAGAGCGAGGCTTGCCATCAGCACCCCGCTAGTAGGCGTTATAGCGTTGGATATGCCGTCGCCGAGCTGGAAGGCAATGACCGCAGTCTGCCTGGTGACGCCGACCAAGTCCGACAGAGGGGAGAGTATCGGCATCGTCACGGCGGCCTGCCCCGAGCCGGACGGTATCAGGTAGTTCATCAGGCACTGGAAGACGTACATCCCGACTGCCGACGCCTGCGAAGGGAGCCCCTGAAGAAGAGTCGCGGCTCCGTGAAGAATCGTGTCAAGGATGTTGCCCTGATTCAGGATGTAGAGGATGCCGGTCGCAAAACCGACCACCAGCGCCCCGCTGCATATGTCGGCCATGCCGTCCGCCAGCGCCTGTCCATAGCCGTCCAAGCCCATTTTCGCGACGACTCCTATGACGATCGACATTCCCAGGAAGAGCGCCCCGATCTCGCTGAAATACCATCCGAACTTTAGCACGCCGACCACCAGCATCACGATAGTCGCCAGGAAGACGGCGATGACCAATTTTTCCCTCGTCCCGAAAGGCATCTCTTCGTTTTCTTCGACGACCTCTTCTCTCGTGCGGTCGAATTCATACATCGCGCTGAGCTGCGGCGTCTTTTTTACCTTCAGCGCGTAACGGCACACCAAAAAGATAGTGACGCCGAACATGACGGCCAGCATGACCGCCCTGAACTGCCATCCGCTGTAGGGAGGCAGCTCCGAAATGCTCTGGGCCACTCCTACGTTGAAAGGATTGAGGATGGAACAGGCGAAGCCGGTCGACGTCGAACATATGATCATGGCCGTGCCGGTTATGGAGTCGAAGCCCACGCGGAGCGCAAGCGCGACCATGATAGGAATCACAGGAATAAATTCCTCGCACGCGCCCATTACAACCGTCATCGTAACGATCAAGACCATGATGACCGGAATCGTAGCCACTTCCCTGCCCGCCATTCCTTTGGCAAGCCTCCTGAGACCGCCTTCAAGCGCCCCGCTCTTCTGCAGTACGGCAATGGAGCCGCCGACGATAAAGATGAAGAAAATTATGTCGGCCGCCTGAGACATGCCTCCAGCCAGAGAGGACAGCGCCGTCATAAGGCTTACGGGCGTCTGGTCAACGTATTTGAACGAAGCCGGGTCGATGACCATCCTGCTCGTCTCGTCGGCGGGATCCAGATGCACGCGCTGGTACTGTCCCGCAGGCACGACGTACGACAGAATTCCGCAGATCATTATGATAAGCATCAGCAGGACGAATACATGCGGCATCTTGAATTTGAGTCTTTTCTCGCTCATTCCGCACACCTCCTTAAAAAATGTAAATAACAGCATTTATCTAAATGCTACATAATTACTTTTCATTTGTCAATAAATAAATGAACTATTTTAAAAATATTTATGTAATAAATTTCATATATAAAAGCCGGCTGGCGCCGGAAGAGACGCTTCGACGACCTCGCCGCTCGTCTTGCGGTGCTTCGGGACCTTCAGGATCCTTAGGGCTGAGTCTGTTGCCGGGGAGCTGATTTTTGTCAATTATCATATAATATTATCGAGTCGACGGGACAGGGAGGAGCCTGCGACGATGGATTTTGCGCGGTACATCGACGCGATATACGCCCGCGCCGCTGGAGAGATTCGTTTCATAAATTTTTAGGATGAAGGGCGTTAGCCCTGAGCAGACCCGCGTGATAAAAAATAATGGGGCGCAACGCGGGTCTGTTCGCAGCAAACGCCGCTTACGGGAAAAGAAAGAAGGAGGCAGGCACAATGACATACAGGTCAAAGAAACTCGCTCTTTTTTCAGGACGCGGCTCTTCGTCACGCCGCGCGATCTACAAAGGCTGCGGCTACGACGACGCAGACCTTTCGAAGCCTTTGATAGGCATCGTCAACACCGCGAACGACGCTGGGCTCGGGCACGTCCACTTAGACCGCCTCGCCGCTCGCGTGCGCGCCGGGATACTTCAGGCGGGAGGCACGCCGTTCGAATTCGGCACGATAGCGACCTGCGGCGCAGTGCCGATCGGGATGCCGCAATTCCGCTACGAGCTCGTGATTCGCGACGTGATAGCCTCCTCCGTCGAAATAATGGCCGGCGTCCAGCTGCTCGACGGGCTCGTCCTGCTCGCCTCCTGCGACAGCATCATCCCCGGCGTGCTGATAGGAGGCATACGCTCCGGCCTTCCGTGCATCATGCTGACGGGCGGGCCGCAGGAGGTCTGCAAAAGCGGCGGGCGCAGCGTCGTGATGAGCGAGCTTGACCAGCTCGTTTTCGGCGCCGGCTACGCCGGCAGCGAAGTGGAGGAAAAGATTCGTTACCTTGAGGATCACGTATGCCCTGGTCCCGGCGCCTGCTCGCTTATGGGCACGGCGAACACGATGCAGATACTCGCCGAGGGGCTCGGCATGGCTCTGCCCGGATCCTCGACGGCACCTGCCGTATACGCCGAAAAAGAGCGCTATGCGACGCAGAGCGGGCGCAGAATCGTCGAGCTCGTGAGGGAAGGCGTGACCCCGAGGGATATACTGACGCGCGAAGCGCTGCTGAACGGCGTTATAATCACCCTCGCGCTCGCCGGCTCGACGAACGCCGTGCTGCACCTGCTCTCCTTCGCACGCGAAGTCGGCGTCGAGCTGACACTTGACGACTTCGACAGGCTATCGCGCGAGATCCCCGTCATAAGCCGCGTGATCCCGACCGGGCGCGCGACTGTGATAGACCTCTACAACGCCGGCGGCGTTCCGGCGGTGCTTGGAGAGCTGAAGGATTATCTGCATGGGGAATGCGTCACCGTATCAGGCCGGACGATCGGGGAGCTCGCTGAGCTGTGCCGCTCCTCCGACCGCGAAACGCTGACCTCAGCCGACGATCCGGTATTCAAAAACGGCGGCATCGCCGTAATGCGCGGCAACATATCTCCGAACGGCGCGATCTGCCGCACTACGACGATCTCGGAAAAGGCGCGCAAATTCACAGGTCCCGCGCGTGTCTTCAACTCGGACGAAGAGGCGCACGGTGCCGTCGTCGCGGGAAAAATCAAAAAGGGCGACGTCGTAGTGATCCGCTACGAGGGACCGCGCGGCGCTCCCGGAATGCGCGAGATGATGATGACGACCGACGCGCTCGTCGGCCTCGGCATGGGACAGGACGTCTTCGTGCTGACCGACGGGCGCTTCTCCGGCTTCACCGAGGGCGCGGCCATCGGACACATTTCCCCTGAAGCCGCAGTTGGCGGGGCCATCGCAGTTATA
Organism: Synergistes jonesii; assembly: GCF_000712295.1. Lineage (NCBI taxonomy): Bacteria > Thermotogati > Synergistota > Synergistia > Synergistales > Synergistaceae > Synergistes > Synergistes jonesii. Next base: position 33,519 of record NZ_JMKI01000035.1, read on the forward strand.
GAAGAGGGCGATATCGTCAGCATCGATATTGAAAAACGCCGGCTCGACCTCGATGTTCCCGAAGAAGAAATAAACGCGCGCTTGGCGAAGTGGAAGCTGCCGAAGAAAAGGGAGCGCGGCATACTCGGCATCTACGCAAAGACCGCGCTGCAGGCGCACGAGGGCGCAATGATAGACGACGGGGTCGTCGACGAAAGACGGGTATAAAGAGCTAACCCAGGCAACGTTTTACTGTGCCGATGCAGCAGCATGCGGATATGAGGCAGATTAAAAAACAGTGGGCGAAGCATATGAAACAGGCCCCGCCCGCTTGATGTAGTTGTGCTAGGGCTTCAGTTCGCCATCAGATCCGGCAGGAACATCACGACCTGTGGGAATACCGCCATTATGAATGCAAAGGCCACTATTATCAGGATAAATGGCATCACAGAGCGCGATATAAAACCGATGCTGCGCTCGGCAAGTCCTGTCATCAAGAAGAGGTTAAAACCGATCGGCGGCGTTATGTTAGCGATCTGCACGAGCAGAATAACGAAGATGCCGAACCAGATCGGATCCAGACCATAGGTCTTCGCAAGCGGCAGGAACATCGGCACCGTCATTACTATCATAGAGTAGCCGTCAACGAGACAGCCGAGAATGATATAAACCACTGTCATAAGTGCAAGGGCGGTGTATTTGCCAGCACCCAGCGTCACTATTGACTCGCTAATCCAGCGCGGTAGGTTCAGGAAGCCAAGCGCAACCGAGAAGAAAGATGCACCGATTAGTATAAGCATCACCATGCAATTCGTGCGCACCGCGCTCATAAGGCACTCAGCGAACAGCTTCCATGTCAGGCAACGCGTAGCGATAGCAAGCACCAGCGCGCCAGTGAGGCCGACCGCAGCCGCTTCTGTAGGCGTAGTCCATCCAGCATATATGCTTCCGAGCACGAAGCCTATCAGTACGACTACCGGAAAAATCTTAGGCGTGCTCTTTATTTTCTCGCACCAGCCGTACCTTTCACTGTTTATTCTTGCGCCGCTTTCGCCTTTAGCTTTCGACGCTATCATGATGTAACCGCAGAAAAACAGCATCAGCAGCAAACCCGGCACAAGACCGGCTATAAAAAGTCTGCCGATGCTACAATTGGCCGTGACCCCGTAGATCAGCATCGGTACGCTGGGGGGGATAAGAATACCCAAAGTGCCGGAGCTCGTGAGGCTGCCGATCGACAGCATCTCGCTGTAGCCGCGGCGACGGAACTCGGGTATCGTGATTTTGCCGACGGTGGCTGTCGTGGCGTTGACCGAGCCAGTTATAGCGGCAAAGATGGCGCAGGCTATGACATTGACGTGCAGCAGACCGCCAGGCAGACCGGAGACCCACGGCGTAAGCCCGTCGAAAAGATCGTCTGATATCTTTGTCCTGGCCAACACCTCTCCCATCATTATAAACAACGGCAGAGCCATCAGGCTGCTGCTGTTGACGTTGTTCCAAATGACACTGCCCAGCACGCGCATGACAGGCAGGTCGGTAAAAATAGCCAGCACAAGCCAGCTGGTGAAAAAGAGAGACACGCCGATCCAGACGCCGCAGCCAAGGAATAGCATAAGCAGAAGTATGACCGTGAGCAACGACTGCCATTCCATACAAAATCACCTACTTTTGTGAGCGCCCTGAAGCGAACAGCACGAAATTTACACAATACTGCAACAGCAGCAGCGCCGAGCCAATCGGCAGGAATATCTGCGGTATCCAGAGGAGCGTTTCGGATATCTGCATTGACCTACTGCCGTTAGCAAAAGATTGATCAAAGGTCTTATAGGATACCCAAGTCAGATACAAGGCTACAATGATCGCCGCAATATAGGCTATATAGTTAAGCGACCGAATTAATTTAGGGAATTTTTCCCTCAACAAATCTACAAGGTCCATCCTGATGTGTCCGTGCACAGCTTCGACATAACCAAGGCCCAGCATACTGCTGGCTGCCATGAGATAGCCTGTGAACTCGTCAGCGACATACAGAGTACTTGCAAAGCAGCTCCTGATGATTATCTCCGCGACTATCAGGATTGCCGCAGCGCAGATACAGAAGCCGGCCAACCAGCCAGCCAACTTGTTCACCTTTTCGACGATCTTGAATAAAGGCTGCATGATTCAATCAATTCCCTTCAGAGCCTAAAAAGGGGGCGGCTGTCTCCTTGTGACGGACGCCTCCCCCAGCGGCATTATCTATTTAAGTTTCTTCTTTTCCGTCATGAACTTATTGTAAAGCTCGATGGCATCTGCCGCCTTTTTATTGCTCTCAAGCCAGTCGTTTGCTACCATTCCGGCCGCCGCGACGAGCTGATTGTGATATGTGCCGGATACATCGACCTTCGTAACGCCGTTATGGTAGCAGAAGTCATCATTCTCAGCTACTACCCTCTTGACTTCATCGCGCAGGAACTTCTCGCACTCCGCCGCTGCCGTCATAAGGGCTTTCTGCTGATCAGGAGTTAGCTTATCCCATACTTTTCTGTTGATAGTGGTGATGCTGGAAGCGGTAGAGAAGCGTATCGGCATATGGAATTTGCATACTTCGTAGAACTTACCCTCTCTGACTGATATAGACGACGTGATAGTAGAGTCTATAAGTCCGGTCGCAAGACCGGTATAGGTCTCTGCATAAGGAACATTCAGCGCCTGTGCCTTACAGGCGGCAGCAAAGAGCGCGCCGTTCCTGTCGTACGAGCGTATCTTCAGTCCTTGCATGTCCTTGATGTCAGTCACCTTCTTTTTGCTCCACAGTCCGCCAAACGGCCACGGCGATATCAGCAACAATTTTTGATTTTTTCTGTCGAGGACTTTCTCATAGTAAGGCTTCGCGAGCTTATCGAAGAGCTCTACCTCCTGCCAACTGTCGACCATCATCGGCAGTGTACGCAATGCCAGCACAGGCGCGTCACCAGCGACATTGGATGTGACCATTTCGGCGATGTCAAGCTGCCCGTCATTAACGGCGTTAAGCAGTTCGGCACCCTTATATCCCAGAGAACCGCCGTATTCTACGCGCAGTGACAAATCCCCTTTAGTGAGCTCTGAGACTCGTTTTGCCATCAACATAAGACCTCGTGTCTGATAGTTCTCTTCGTTCCAGACGGTCAGAGCCATAAGGGTGGTCTTTGCCGCCGCTGCGGTAGCGAAAAACGCTACAAGCAAAAACGTTATTAAAACAGCTGAAAATTGCTTTCGAAACATCATCTTAGTGCCTCCTTAAATCATTATTATTCTACTACTATTCATCATAGATGAATTGTATGTAGAATATAGGAAACATCCCAGCGTTGTCAATATTAAGAAAATAAATCACAGAACATTGTGAAATACAGTTTTCCCACAACGGAACAAAACTTTCATAGAACGCCTCTAACTACGTACTATTCTTCAGGCAAAGCAGCGCCGTCGATACATAAATAACCAAAGAGTATCTGCCAGCCAGCGTTATAGCCCGGGAACTGAGAGCACCCGCACGAAGCCTAGTTGGCCAATGGTGATTTCTAAACACACCATAATCCTTTGTATATTGCATCTACGGCGTCTCGTAGCTCATCCGCCGCCCTAATAAAAGTTTTTCCCGCCGGCTTTGCGCGCCTTCTCGGCCCAGCCCGGAACTGGCGGCACGCATTTGTCCTCCGGTTCGAACGGTATTTCGAGGAACGCGGGCCCCTTTGCGGCGAAGAGCCCCTTCAGGGCGTCGGCGACGCGGAGCGGCCCGTCTACCCTGGCCGCCGGTATGCCAAAGCCCTTCATCAGCGTCACATAGTCGAGCTCGGCGAATTGAGTCGCGAAGGGCTCATTGTTGAAAGCCATGGAATTCGAGACGCGTATCCAGCCGAAGCTGCGGTTGTTCGCGAGAATCACCTTTACGTCGGCGCCGGTTCTCACAAGCGTCTCGTACTCGCCGGCGCAGAAGCCAAAGCTGCCGTCGCCGGTAATGTGAACGATCGTGCTTCCGGGCGACGCCTTCGCCGCTCCTATCGCAGCCGCGGTGGCGTAGCCGAGCGAGCCCTGCGCAAAGTTGCAGACGAAGCGGCGGCCCGCCTTCTTCATCTTGATGAAGCCGGCAGGGTAGACGGCCGAGATGCCCGGGTCAACGACGAGGATAGAATCCTCCGGCATCGCCGCGGCGATCTGATCCATCACATAGAGCGGGTCGCATGGGAAGGCGGCCGAATCCTTAAGCCCCTCGGCAAGCGATTCCTCATAGGCGGCGCGCTTTGCGGCGATGGACGCCGTGTAGGCGCCGGCTCCCTTTTTATAATTACCGCTGTATTCGAGCAGCTTGGCGAGAGTCTCCTTGACGTCGCCGAGCATCAGGACCTTGGCGTCATAATTATTGCCCAGGTCGCCCTCGCCGACGTTGAGTTCAACGATCTGCGCTTTCGTATCCTTCGCCGGGACCTTCCATCCCCAGGTTCCGGCAGAATCGGTGCTGGAACCGACAAAGAAAACCACATCCGCGTCAAGGACGAGGCCGTTGGAAAAACTGTTAGCACCGCGCGCGCCGCAGACGCCGCCCGAGAGCGGATGCGTCTCGGCGATGACGCCCTTCGCGTTTATCGTCGTGAGCACTGCAAGCTCGAATTTCTCCGCCGTGGCCCGTACCTCATCCCATGCCTGCGACGACAGGGCCCCCTGCCCGCAGATCATCACGCCGCGCTCAGCGCCTTTCAGCGCCTCGATCGCCCTTTTGACGTCGTCGGCGGCCGCCGCGCAGCGCTTGCCGGGGATATGCGCGAACTCCGGCTGCGCGAAGAGGTCGGCCGCTTCAGCGTCTTCGCCGAGAACGTCCTGCGGCAGCCTGATGTGCACTGGTCCGGGCCTCCCGCTGGTCGCAAGGCGGAACGCGCGTCTGACGATGAAGGGGATATCCGTTGCTTTATAGACCGTCAGCGACTCCTTTACAAATGGCTTGAACATGGAGGTCTGGTCGGCGCCGGTCAGTATGTTATGTTTCTCGCCGTTGAGTGGGATGTCGCTGGTGATTGCTATCACCGGGACACACGAGCTGAACGACTCGACGATGCCGGGCAGCATATGCGGCGCGCCGACGCTCGGCCCCTCACAGACGCCCGGTTTTCCGCTGACCTTCGCATAGCCGTCGGCCATGAAGGCCGCGTTGCGCTCGTCGCGCACCATCACATGTTCAATGTCCGGGAATTTTTTCCACTCATCGTACCAGTGAAGAGTCGTCTCGCCCGGAAGGCCGAATACATATTCGACGTCATATTTTTTCAGCATTTCCAACAGAATCCTGCCGCACTTCATAAATATGCCTCCTTTTACGCCCCGGCCGCGGCCTTGGCGTATGTCTGTGCGAAAAATTTTTTCTCCAAAGGGCGCAGAAGCGCCCTTTGAATATATCACTCATCAATAATGATTAGATTATACATAGGCAGACGTTCGTGTCAAGCGGGAGCTTCAAATTTCTCCGCCCAATTTAAGTCGTCTGCGCCTGATATGAAATGTAAGAACTTGTGCCCTGTTCTGATTTTGGATAGATTTTGGCCATATCTGCGCCGGCGAATTATTTTTTCTCTTTCAGCGTGTGCATAAGGTTGCTTATATGCCTCTTCATAGCCAGTACAGCCAGCTCGACGTCGTGCTGCTCGACGGCTTCGAAAATCTTTCTGTGTTCGTCGTTGCTGATATTGCCGGCGTGGCGCCTGATGCCTTCGAGCTTGGTCGCGTCCTCCTCTTTTTTGCGCAGAAGTTCGACGATCGCTTCAAGTATAGAGTTGTGGCTTATCTTTGCTAGATACTGGTGAAACTCGGTGTCGAGGTGCGAGACAGCTTTCCCGGCCTTCGCCATCTGCTCGTGCTTATCCACGATACGGCGTAGCTCGCCGATCTCCTCGTTGGTAGCGTTCTTGGCGGCGAGCCGAGCCACTTCGATCTCCACCGGACGTCTGGCGATGAGCAGTTCCGTTAGGTGTTCCTTATCAGATGAGCCATTGCCGCTAAAGAACTCCTGCGCCCAGTTGCCCTGCCATCTCGCAACGTCCAGATCGCGCAGCTTCTCCTCCCCCTGCGGCGATATGGAACGGCCGAGGTTGCTTTCCTTCTCGAGCAGGCCGCGATACTCCATCTCGCGCAGCAGACGCCCGACGGAAGCCTCCGCCATAAAATATCCGCGAGTTTCGAGGCGGCGCTGCACAGACCCCGCACCGACCGCCTTCCCCTCTTCCTTCATATAGGAAAGCACCTCATATATGAGTTCGTCTTCTCTTGGAATATTCATCCTCGACACTCCCGCGCCCATTCAATGGCGCAGCGCGCAGATGCGCGGCGCTCACAAATATATCATACACATACGCTTCAGAGCGCGCAAGACAAAAATTCGAGTACAATATTCTTCCAGCCGAGCGCCCAGGGCAGGCCCGACCTTGTCAACCGCGGGAGTTCTCGCGTTTTTTGCCGGAAATACGAGAGTACCGCGTTAATTTAGAGCACTTTTTAAAGATAATTTATATAAATTACAAATATCATAAAAAGTTATGCGAAAAGTATTGACAAATAACCTAACGAAACTTATACTTGCATCACTCATCAATAATTAGTAGTGTTTTGCGAAATGCGTCGCGTGCAAGGCCTGCGTCGTGAACGTTACAGGGGGACGCAGGTAGGCAACATCAAGGCAATTATCGCGTATCGCAGGCATTTTGATCGAATTTTTATCTTTATCTGTTTTTTGTGCCGTGCGATCCAGAGGGAGGGGAACCAAGTGGAGAAATGTGCAGACGTCGTCGTGGTCGGCTCCGGAGTCATAGGTTCCGCGGTGGCTTACAACATTCTGAAGAGGGGCGCTTCCGTCCTGATGATCGAAGCAAAGACTATCGGATGCGGCGCTTCTTCGGCGTGCGACGGTTTCGTCATTCTGCAATCAAAGAGCCCGGGGCCGCACCTGACGATGGCGCTGGCATCCGAGGTGCTCTACAGGACGCTGTCCGAGGAGCTCGCCTATGACATCGGCTACCGTCACTGCGGCGGTATGGTCGTGATCGAGCGCGAAGCGGAGCTCGAGGCGATGAGGATATTTATGTCTAAGCAGAAGGACCTTGGGCTTGACGTTTCGCTGATCGACGGCGACGAGGCGCGCAGCATCGAACCGGCGCTTGCGAAGCATATCGTCGGCGCGACGGTCAGTTCGCGCGACGCGCAGGTCAACCCGCTGCACCTTGTCAACGGCTTCATCACCGCAGGCAAGCGCCTCGGACTGCGTATCCGCAAACAGACGAAGGCGACGGGCTTCCTTATCGAGAATGGCGCGGTGAAGGGCGTCCGCTGCGGCGATGAGAGGCTCTACGCGGACAATGTCGTCGTCTGCAACAGCATCGGCGCGCCGGAACTTTTTTCTCAGATCGGCTACGACCTGCCGATAAAGCCGCGCCGCGGGCAACTCGCGATCACCGAACCGGTCAATCCTCTGATTCATCGTGTAATGCTTTGCGCAAGGTACATCGCGGCCAAATATCACCCGGAGCTGCTTGAGGATTCCTCCGACGAATCGGTGCGCCTCGGCGTCGGCATGGCGCTTGAGCAGACCGAGAGCGGCGGGCTGCTGATCGGGGCTACGCGCGAGTTCGTGGGCGAGAATCGTTCGACGACGATCGCCGGCATCAGGGCGGTGACGCAGCACGCGGCGAGGATAGTGCCGGCGCTGAACGAGATTCGCATCGTGCGCACGTTCGCCGGCCTGCGCCCGTATACGCCGGACGGCAGAGCCTTCATGGGCGCCGTGCCGGGGTACAGGGGCCTCTATATCGCTGCCGGCCACGAGGGCGACGGCATCGCCTACACGCCGATCACCGGAAAGAGCATCGCCGAACTGGTCGTCGACGGCAAAACGGAGGCCGACCTGGCGCCGTTCGCGATAGACCGCAAAATAGAGAAGCATTGAAAGAGATGACGCACAAAAGACAGGGGGTACCAGTCCACAGTGTTGCACGTATCGTACAAGAACTGAAACTTCTTGCCTTCTCTTGTACTACTTAATTATACGAGGAGGGATTTTTATGACTAATATGCATATCTGTACAATCGCAAAAGATCAGGACGTAATGACCGCTCTCCATGAGTACATGATGGACAAAAAATGGAAAGGAGCGGTAATTGTCGCAGGAGTCGGCTCAATCTATGACGTAATGTTGGGAAATCCTGGCACCTACGATCTCAAAGTTTTGTGTAAGAAAAAAATTGAAGCGCCATGCGAAGTTGTTTCTTTCATCGGAGAAATAACACCGAAAGCGGAAGCCGCAAAAAGCCTGCCGAAAGAAATTATCGACACCGCCGCGTCGGACTACATAATCCATATTCATATGTCCTGCTCGCACGAGGCAGACGCCGTCGTAAATGGAGGAAGCCTGCGCGAAGCAAAGGTACTGCGCGCACTTACGGTAGTTATGCTCGAATGTGATTAACCCCCATTTGACAAAATCCATAAAGGAGATAAACAATGATAATAGTTATCGTGCCAATTTGTTTGCTTATATTTCTTATTCTCTGCAAAAAACTGCCTCTTGTCAGAGGAAATGTAATGTGGTGTCTGATGATAGCGGGATTCGTCGCGCTTCTTATGGGGAAAGTCTACAATCCCGTGGAGTGGATAAAAGCGTGGATACTCGGCCTTGACAAGCTCGCATGGATTATTGCACTCGGCCTTTTCGGCAGTATCTACGCCGAGACACAGACAGAGCTAAAAACTCTTGACTCCGTCTTGACGCTTCTTAGAAGCATGTTCGGAAAATCGCCGAAAGGCATTGTCGTCGCAACTGTAATCGCTCTCGGAATAGCCGGCTCCCTGCTCGGCGACGCGGTCGCAAGCGCGACGGTTATCGGCATCTTGGTCATCAAATCTCTTGAAGACTTGAAAATCGAGCCGGAAGGCATCGTCGCGATCATCACATCGGGCGCCATGCTCGGCTCGATAATGCCGCCCATCACGCAGGCAATATTCCTTTCATCTTCGCTTGTCGGCGTCGACGTTAATGTTCCTTGCAACTACACCTACATTACAATAAGCATCGGTATCATTTTAGTTACATTCTACCTCTGCGCCCGTTTTGTCAAAATCAAAGAACTACCGGAAAACATGATACCGAAAGGCTCGCTGTCAGACATGATGAAGGGCAAATGGCTTTCCTTCATTCCACTTCTTGCGCTCATTCTCATGGTCATAGTGAATACCGTTTGGAGAATCAACGTCGTCAACCTCATTGCAGGCCCGCTTGTAAAATTTCTGAGCGGCATCACGATTATAAAAGGTATTGCGAACTACATCGTAACATTCCTCATATCCGCAACGATTATCTCATTCGCATATAAGAGTGTGAGACAAAACGGCGGTCATATAATCAAAAGAGGCATTTTGAACGCAGTCCCAGGACTCAGAGTTTTCATGGGGTCCGCGCTGCTCCTTGGATCATTCTACACAGCGGGACAAATTGACGCAGTTAATGAATTTGCAACAAAGCTTTCGCCTGATGCGCTGAAAATAGGGGGTTCTCTCGCAATGATCGTCGTTGCTACGCTTACCGGCTCACAGTCGACGGCACAGAACACAATTTTCTCGTGGCTTGCACCCGCGTTAGTAAACATTGGGCTCGCGCCTGAAAAAGTTGCGGTCGCAGCCGCTCACATTGCATCAGGCGCGCAGGGTTTCCCTCCTACCAGCATCACAGCGCTTGTCGTCTGCGCGCTCGTCGGCGGCATACTCAACAAAAAAGTCGACCCGATTAAGAGCATGATGGGCTACTTCCCTCTCAGCCTATACATGGTGCTTGTCGGAATGCTTTTCCTCTACATATAGCTAAGGGACAACCGCAATGAAACTGATTGGGAGCCCCCGATCCTGGGTTACAGCCGCGGTCGGGAAGTTGCGTCCTCCTTCGAAGGTGGTGTGCTGAAATGGCGAAAGCAAACGTGATATGCCGCTGCGAAGAAATAGAGATAGACACTATACGCGAGTGGATAGCGCGCGGCTATGACACATTCGACGAGCTCAAGAGAGAGCTTCGCGTCGGCATGGGCCCCTGTCAGGGACGCGGCTGCCGCGACATCATACTGCGCGAGATAGCTAAGGCGACCGGCAAACCCGTCGCCGAACTGTCCCCTGGGACGATGAGACCACCAGTTAAACCAGTGAAAATAAAACTCTTGGCGTAGGCGGATGACAGCTATGAAAAGATTTACCGGCATTGCCCGCGGAGGCAGGAACATCTACGGTTTTTCACTGGGGATACTGATGCTTGACACTGATTTCCCGCGCATCCCCGGCGAGATCGGCAACGCCCTTACATGGGACTTCCCCGTTCTCTACAAGCTCGTCAGAGGCGCGTCGGTCCAAAGGGTGGTGAGCGAAGGAGACCCGACACTGCTGAATCCCTTTATCTACGGCGCTAAGGAGTTGATCGCTCAGGGCGCGCAAGCGATAACTACGAGCTGCGGTTTTCTGGCCATATTTCAGCGAGAGCTGGCCGAGGCTCTTTCCGTGCCGGTATTTACTTCGGCGCTGCTGATAGTCCCGCTTGTTTATTCAATGTTGCCGGAGGACAGCAAAATAGGGATCATGACCTTCAACGGCAAACTGCTGACGGAGCGCCATTTCCGCGGCGCCGGCATAGAGAATATCCCAAAGGTCGTTTACGGCATGGAGGATTCCCCGCACTTTGCAAGACCGATACGCGAGAATACCTGTGAGCTCGACGTCGACGGCGCACGCGCCGACCACATGGCCACCGCCAGGAAAATGTGCAGAGAGAATCCCGACGTGCGCGCCATCGTGCTGGAATGCACCAACATGCCGCCCTATGCGGACGACATCCGCGAAGCGACCGGCCTACCGGTATTCGACATAACGGACCTGACAAAATTCGTGTACGGCGCAGTGCCGAAATCCATGTAATCGACAACTCTCCCGCGCCGTGCGGAAGGGCAGCGGAAGTCAGCTCGGCTGCTTATCGGCTTCAAACGCAAAGTATATCAGCGGATGGAGACCGCGGCCTTACATAGCAGCGAAGCGCCTACTGACAAAGCACCCTCGTCTATGTCGAACCGGGGGCTGTGCATCATATTGGTAAAACCTTTCTCCTCGTTCCGAGCCCCTATCCAGACGAAAACAGCGGGAATTTTTTCAGCCAAGAAGGCAAAATCCTCGGCTCCCATGTTGGAATACTTGAGTTGGATCACATTATCCGCTCCCACCAGCTCTCGGGCACAGAGCTCCATCTGCCTGCTTTTTTCCGTGTCGTTGATCAAAACCGGAAGGCCGCGCCGAATATTCATCTTGTACGAAGCACCGGAGCAGCTGCACAGGGCCTTTAAGAGTTTTTCGGCGCCTTCCAGCACAAAGGCCCTTGTTTCTTCACGCTGACAGCGCACCCCTCCGGAAATCGACGCCTTTTCGGGAATTATGTTGCGCGCAGAGCCGGCGTTCAGCATGCCGACGGCAAAAACTGACGAGTCGAAGGGGTCTATTCGCTTTGACATGAAACTCTCCATTCCCGTTATGAACTTGGCCGCTACAGAGAGGGCGTCTACAGTCCTATGAGGTAGACCTACATGACCGCCCACTCCTATGATCTCGATGTCAAACTCATCCGTAGAGGCCATCATCGAGCCATACCCTACGGCGATCTTGCCGCAGCTATATTCCGTGGTAAGGTGCAGCGCCGAGATGGCCCTTATGTTTTTCGCCAGCCCCAGCGATTCTAAATCCTCCAGCATTATTTTGGCGCCTCCTGGAAACGGCCCCTCTTCCGCCGGCTGGAAGAGCAGTACGACGTCGCCGCACAGCTCGTGCCTGTTTTGATGCAAAACATGGGCGGCACCCATGAGCATTGCCGTATGCCCGTCGTGGCCGCAGGCATGCATTTTTCCCTCGACTTGAGATCTGTAGGCGACGTCATTCTCCTCCGCAAGCGGCAGCGCGTCGATATCAGCCCGCAGCGCGGAGCAGCGTCCGTCGCCGGCACATCCGCCGCGGATCATGCCCAACACGCCGACGGTGGATTCGAGCACGTCGATCCCCTCCGCAATGAGGAATTGTTTTATATACGCTTCGGTCTCCTTAGTCTCGAAGCCTGTTTCAGGGTGCATATGCAGCTGCCTTCTGAAAGAAACGATCCTGTCTGCGTACAAACTTATTTGCGCCTTTATCTTTTCCGACGTCAACATAGCCTTCACCGCCAAGGGGAGTTTAGAACGGGCCGTAGTTTATCGCGACCGCGCCGAGAATGAACGCCGCCTGGAGCAGGAAGCAGATGGCGTAGAACGGGATGATCCATCTGTAGTATCGCGAAAGCGGTATCCTCACCATAGCGCAGACTATCACCATGAAGCTTGTGGGCCAGAGCAAGTTGGAAAAACCGTCTCCAAACTGGAAGATGAGCACGGCGATCTGCCTGTTCATATGGATTAAGTCCGCAATGGGGGTCATTATCGGCATGGAGACGGCGGCCTGCCCCGAGCCGGAAGGGATCAAAAAGTTCAGTAAATTTTGGAACACCAACATGCCGATGGCGCTCACATGCAGCGAAAGGTGCTGCAGGACGCCGACGCAGCTATGGATTATCGTATCAAGGATGTTGCCCTGCGTGATCACAACGAGTATGCCTCTGGCCACCCCGACTATCAGCGCGGCGAGTACCCCCTTCGACAGTCCCTCGCAGAGAGTATTGGCGATACGGTTGGCGCTCCAGCGGTTTATTATTCCAACAATTACGGAGACGATCATGAATATCGCCGCGACCTGGTTGATATACCATTTCAGGAAAATCAGACCGTAACCCATTACACATACGCCGACAAACAGCGTGAGCATCGAAAGCTTGCGCTGAAAAGTAAACGGCGTGCTCATCCTCGCGTCGTCAATGGTGAAATCAGAGTAGTCGATCCCGCTCACGAGGCTTTTAGAGGGATCTTTCTTTACCATGCTTGCGTAACGCATAACGTATACGATAGTGAACGTCGTCATGACGACAAGCACGGCACAGCGATAGCCAAGGCCGGAAAACACGGGAAGCTCCGCGATGGTCTGCGCTACGCCTATAGTGAAGGGGTTGACGGTCGCGGAGGCGAACCCTATTCCCACGGGAACGACGGAGATCGCCACGCCGGTGATCGCATCGTAGCCAAGGGCGATGCTGAGGGCCACAAAGATCGGCGCGAAAGCGATGATCTCCTCGTACGACAGCGTTCCGGTCGACCCCCAGACAGCAAGAATTATCATCAGCACGACGATCAGCCCGATCGAAAACTTGGGATTTTTTTTAGTTTTGTTTACCATAAGGGCAATGCTAGCGTCAACAGCCCCCGTCTTTTCCATCAGATACAGGCACGAAAAAGCGGCAAAAATGAGAAAGGTGATATTGGCTGCCTCGATCAGCCCCAACTCTATGGCGACGAACATTGCAAATGGGCCTACGGGGGTATTCGGTATATATCTGAAAGAGGTCGGATCGATCACCATCCTCTTGATACCCTCATCCATAACCCTGGTGTATTGTCCTGCCGGGATGATATAAGTGGCAATGGCCGATAAAACAATCACGCAAAAGAGGATCACAAAAATGTGGGGCAGCTCTTTGATTTTCTTTGCGACAGATTCCGAGTTTACTGACATTTGAACTCCTCCTACGTAAAAAATAATATCGGACGCGGCTCTTTGACATTCCACACTTGCGAATGCAAGAATAGGAACAACGCCGGTCAAAGCGCGTGCGCCCAAGGCAGACGGCTTCGTCTTCCCTAATAGAACATTCTATCCTATAACACCTCAGTTTGACAGCACATACGGTATGCTCCATAAAGCATCTGTCAAAAATAAATACCTTGCAAGGTGGCCATCTAAATGACAGATAAAATATTTCTGATTCGTGGCGATTGCCTCCGTAGCTTTTGTTTTTGGCGAAATAATTCTACCGGAGATTCGCTGTGGATCTTTTTCACTGTGCAGCTTCTAACCGTCTGCGCAACTTCATTTTGTGATCAACCAGCGAAAAATAATTTTGCAAAAGGGATTACAGCTTTCAAAAAAGAGGTTATACTGTACAGATACGATATTGGGCTTGTGATTTGCAGACGATAAGCGAAAGGAGCAACTTTTATGAGGATCAAAACGTTCAAGCTCGAAAGGCTCTTTGCCCGTTACGCGGAAAAGGCGAAGTATATGCTGAGCCAGTCCTCCTGCGAGGGCTGCACGATGCAGGAGGTTCTCGACATGGCCGACCCGGAGTGCAAAAAACTCTGGGACAACCTCAGCCTCGGCTATACGCGCCCCGAAGGCTTCCGCCCGCTGCGCGAGGCCATAACGACGCGTTACACCTCCATACGCCCTTCCGACATCCTTGAGCTGACGCCGGAAGAGGGCATTTTCATTTTCATGAACAATATGCTCGACGAGGGCGACGAGGTCATCGTCATGCACCCGACGCTGCCTTCGCTCTACGAGCTGCCGCGCGCGCTCGGCTGCAGGGTGATAAAATGGCCGCTCGAAGTGACGAGCTGGGGCTGGCGCCTCGACGTGAACTTCCTCGCGGAAAACATCACGCCGAAGACGAAGCTTCTCGTTCTGAACATCCCAAACAACCCGACCGGATATATCCCAGTGCGCACAGAGCTCGACAGGATACTCAACCTCGCGGACCGCAACGGCACGTGGGTCTTCAACGAAGAGACCTACAGAGGCATGGAGCACGACCCCGCGGCCGCCATTCCGTCGCTTGCGGACATATATCACCGCGCCGTCGTCATAGGCGGCCTCAATAAATACGGACTGCCGGGAACGCGCATGGGCTGGCTCGTCTCGAAGAGCCGCCAGATAATCGAAGAGTGCGCGGCCTACAAAGACTATACCACGCTTTGTAACAACGCGCCGGGCGAAGTGCTCGCGACGATCGCCATGAGGAACGCGGCGGACCTGTTGCAGCGCAACCATAAGATCGTCCTCGAAAATCTGAGCATCGCCGAGGCCTTTTTCAAAAAGAACAGGGACCTCTTCCAGTGGGTGCAGCCGAACGGAGGCGCGACCGCCTTCCCGCGCCTGTTGCCGCCCTTCGACGTCACAGAGATGTGCGAAAAGGCGATGGAAGAAAAGGATCTGCTCATCGTAGGAGAGCGCGCCTACGGCTTAGACACAAACCATTTCCGCGTCGGACTCGGCCGCCGCGACTTCGCGCAGGCTCTCGCGGTATTCTCGGATATCGTCGACGAGGTGCGCACGGCGGAAGCGGAAGCAAAAGAAAAGTAACGCCGCGATCAATTTAAAAACGAGCCGCGCCGCGGGCTTGTTCCGCGGCGCGGCTTGATAATACGGAAAGAAAGCCTAAAGGAGAGTGATGCGCCATGCGCTACTCAAGGAGAATCTTAGCTACGCCGTCATCGTTTATCCGCGACATACTGAAAGTCACGGAAGATCCGTCGGTAACATCTTTCGCCGGCGGCCTGCCGAACCCCATTTCCTTCCCGCAGGAAGCTCTGAAAGAATCGGCCTGCAACATCATCGACAATTACGGCGCGAAAGTATTTCAGTACTCAACGACGGAGGGGTACCTGCCGCTCCGCCAGTTCGTCGCCGACAAGTACAACAAAAATTTCGGGCTTAATATCAAGCCGGCCGACGTTTTGATCACAACGGGCTCGCAGCAGGCGCTCGACCTCATCGCGAAAGCTCTGCTCAACAACGGAGACAAGGTCATCGTCGAAGAGCCCGGCTACCTCGGCGCGATACAGGCGTTCTGCATGTTCGAGCCGCAGTTCATGCCGGTAACGCTCGAACATGAGGGACTCAACCTCGAAGAGCTGGAAAACGCGTTGAAAGCGGGCGCGAAGTTCGCCTATCTCGTTCCGAACTTCCAGAACCCCTCCGGACTCACATACACGCAGGAGCGCCGCGAAGCGATCTGCAAACTCTTCGACAAATACGACACCGTGCTTGTAGAAGACGACCCCTACGGCGAACTGCGCTTCAAGGGAAAGAAGCTGCCCTACATCGGCGCGGGCAAGCTAGCGCACAGCGTGCTGCTCGGCACCTTTTCAAAGACGGTCACGCCCGGCATGCGGCTTGGCTACATAATCACGCAGGACGAGGAGCTTATGGGGCACCTCGTCACCGCGAAACAGTCGAGCGACCTGCACACTAACATCTTCTCGCAGTACATGATCGCGGATTACCTCGCGCATAACGAATACCAGAAGCACGTCGACAAGATAACGGCGCTCTACAGGGAACAGTCCGACTCGATGCTCTCCGCGATGAGGGAATTCTTCCCGCCTCACGTGAGATACACGGAGCCGGAAGGCGGAATGTTCATCTGGGTGACGCTCCCGGAAGGGCAGTCGGCGCTCGCGCTCTTCCACAAGGCGATGGAAAAGAAGGTCGCGTTTGTTCCCGGGGATCCTTTTTACGTCGACAAACACGACGTGAACACCTTCAGGCTCAATTACACGAACTCCACCGACGAAATGATCCGCGACGGCATCAAAAGGCTCGCCTCGGTACTTTAGACTCTGAATCCGAGTCGGCTGGCGCGCCGCGTGTATCGCACGCTACAGCCAGCCGACTCGCAAAAAACGCAGAAGCAGCGTTTTTCTTCGCTGTCCATACGTCTCTTATAGAATCTACTAATCTACTTCACCAACCCAGCCTTCTTAAGTCCGGAAAGCACACGGCCAGGCACGAGCGGGCAAGCCTCGAATCGGACTCCTGTCGCATCCTCAACGGCCGACAAAATAGCGGGGAGCGTCGGGTTAACGCCGCACTCTCCGATGCCCTTAATGCCATAGACGCCGTAAGGATCTCGGCTCTCCACAAGAATCGTCTCGATCTCACAAATATCATCCGCCGTCGGCAGCATATATTTATGGAAGCCGTCATTATAGAAGCCTTTGCCCTCGACGTAAGTCATCTCCTCACGGGTCGCGTAGCCGACACCCTGGGCAACGCCGCCTTCAACCTGGCTTTCGCAAAGGACCGGGTTTACAACCTGACCGACGTCATGCGCAGCGGCGACCTTCAGGACCTTTACAAGGCCAAGCTCCATATCGACCTCGACTTCGGCGGCCTGCGCAAACCAAGGCAGACTGTTCGGAGGAATCTGACATTCACTTGCAATAAATTGATGTCCCCGAAGGTGAGCCTGGTAAGCAAGTTTCTTAATCGTCATCTCCTTCCCTCCGCCAAAAACGATACCATCCTTTAAATCCAGCTCTTCAGCCGGAACTTCCATCATCTTAGATGCGAAGCCGAAGATATCCGCACGAAGCTTCTTAGCCGCACAACTCATAACATAGCCGACCGTATAAAGCGTTCTTGTCGCGTGAGAACCGATATCGAAGGGGCCGGCGGCAGTATCTCCGAACTGCATCGTAGCCGATTCGAACGGAACGCCGACGAGGTCACAGGCAACCTGCATAAGAGCTGTCGTCGATCCCGGGCCGATCTCCGGAATACCCGAAGAGACGAACAGCGAGCCATCCTGCTCTAAACGCATAACGATCGCGTTGTAGTCGACACAGAAGGGAGCCGCATTAGAAACGTGCGTCCCGCAGGCGATGCCGACGCCGCGGCGGATGTTTCCGCTCTGCTTCCTGCCGCGCTTCTCCTTCCATCCGATCGCAAGAGCCGCGCGGTCCAGACACTCGTCCACTCCGATGGAGCCGACCGGGAAGGGCCAGAATCCAAGAGGATTCTCTTCCCGACGCGTATTCAGGTGGCGCAGCTCGATCGGATCCATGCCCAATACCTGAGCCATTTTATCAACGGCGGCCTCAACGATCGCCGTACCCTGCGGCGTGCCAAATCCGCGGAAAGCGCCGGCCGTTTCCTGATTAGTATAAACCGGATAACCCGTGTAACGATTTGCCGGAATATAATACGTGCCCTGCGTGCCGCAGGCGCCGCAGACGCCCAGCAGCTCGATGCCAAAAGTTGCATACGCGCCGGTGTTGAGCCAGGCCGTCGTATCCATCGCCATGAACTTGCCGTTTTTATCCGCGCCCAGACGGCAATGCAGATATCCGCCATGGCGCGTATCGGAGCAAAGCATATCTTCCGCACGCGTATAGATAAATTTGACAGGCGCATGCGCCTCTACGGCAAGAGCCGCAGCGATGATTTCTGCCTTACCCGAAATACCGATTCGTACGCCGAAGCCCCCGCCTACGTAAGGCGGGTTCTGAACGTGCACCTTGCTCTCCGGCATGTCAAGCGCATAAGCTAGAATCATTTTGGTAGGATGCGGCGTCTGCGTCGTGCACCAGACATCCAGGCGGCCGTTCTTATAATCCGCGACGGCGCCGTGGGTCTCCATCTGACACTGTTTAACACGAGGCAACTCAATGTCCGTTTCTACAACGTGATCGCAATTCTTGAAATGCTCTTCCAAATCGCCCTGGAAAACGTCTATATGCACGACGACCCCGCAGGCATTGTTTACTTCGGTCTTGCCGATCTCCGGATGAAGCGTGACAGCCTCGGGCTTGATGGCCTCAAGAGGATCGTAGACCGCCGGCAGTTCCTCATATTCTACCCTGATCAGCTTCACAGCCTGCTCTGCGATCGCTTCGCTCGTTGCGGCGACCGCGGCGACCTCGTCGCCGATGTAAAGGGGTTCGTTCGTGACGATATATTGGTCGCGGATCGGCTCCTCAGGCGGATTCGTGGTAACCATCGTAGCACTGGTATTAAAAGGGATGTGCTTCGTGTTCTCCCAGGTGATGATCGCTTTTACGCCGTGAAGCGCTTCCGCCTTGCTGGTGTCGATGGAGAGGACCTTAGCATGTGCGTAAGGGCTCCGGACAGCCTTAGCGTAAAGCATGTGAGGAAGATAGATATCCGCGGTAAACTTTCCGCAGCCGGTGACCTTGTCGTAACCATCGTTGCGGGGAATACTTTCACCTACATATGTTGTCATATCCGTTACCATCCTTTCCGCATACGCTCTGCTGCGGCGAGAACAGCTTCTTGGATTTTCTTATAGCCTGTGCAGCGGCATATATTTCCACCCAACGCTTCACGCACTTCAGTAGGCGTCGGGTTTGGATTCTCATCCAGAAGCGCCTTAGCCGACATGATCATGCCCGGTGTGCAGAAACCACACTGGACTGCGCCATGATTAATAAACTCTTCCTGAATCGGGTGAAGCTTGTCCCCCTCAGCCAGACCTTCGATTGTTTCTATAACCGCGCCATCCGCGCGCATTACCGGAACGAGACAACTCGTAACCGCCTTGCCGTTGAAAATAACCGTACAGGCGCCGCACTCGCCGCGTTTGCAGCCGATCTTGGTCCCTATCAGATGCAGCTCGTCGCGCAGGAAATCAGCAAGCCGCATATCCGGATCCACATCCGTTTCCATAAAAACGCCGTTCAGCGTAAATGAAATCTTCTCGCGCATACTCTTACCCCTCCTTCTCATATTTCACACCCAGCTGAGTCGCAATATCTTCCAGCGCGCGTCTGACAAGGATCGGAAGCGTCGCTTCACGATATTCCCTGCTGCCGCGAAGAGGGTTGCTTCTGGGCTTCGCGTCAAGGAGCGCCATATTGCCGGCTTCCGCCATATTCTTCCAGTTCAATTTTTTACCAGCCAGCCATTCTTCAGCATGGCGGGCGCGAACGGGCCCTACGCCGACCGGTCCCATCGTAATCCGCACCCAGTCCACTTCGCCGCCTGTCGCGCCGGCCATGGCCGCGACGTTCAGCATCGGCAGAGACAACGACTTTCTAAGCTCCAGACGGACATACGAAGAAGCCTCATTCTCCTTAGGCAGGGGGATACGGATTTCTTTTACCATCTCGTTGTGCGGATCGATGGCCGTACGGCCGAAGCCCGCGTACATCTCCTGCGTATTTAATTTCTTATCTTCCGCACCCTCTCTGGAAATCACATAGGCCGGATTCAAAGGAGCTACAGCCATGCCGCCGTCGGCGGCTGGCTGCGCGCTGACCACATTTCCGGTCAAAGTGGCGGAATTGCGTATTTGCAATGATCCAATGCAGCCGGTTCCCTTTGTCAGAGACAAGAAATACCTGCGCACCAGGGGGTTGTGCGTGATCTCCGTCAGCGTTGCCGACGCGCCGATCACAAGCTCGTCGCCCTCGATGCGTATCTCTTTCATTTCCGGGATCTGTGTTACATCGATCAGAACGTCTGCACTTATCTTCCCCTCTTCCATGTCTATGGTCAAATCCGTGCCGCCGGATATAACGCGTCCCTTTCCCTGAGCGTCAGCCAGCGCTCCCAAAGCTTCGCCGATAGACTTAGCGAGTACATACTTCATCATGCGTTCCTCCCCTCATAAACACACAAGAATTTTTATAGGCAGTACAGCAATGCCCAATGGATTCGAACAAAAAAGCGGCTGTCCATGTACATGGCGTACATAGACAGCCGCTCAATTAGCAATGATAGCTTATGAGTTATGACTGACTGACTGACTGACTGACTGACTGACTGACTGACTGACTGACTGACTGACTGACTGACTGACTGACTGAGCATCGGGCATTTCCGTCCTCTTGTCAATAGCCTTCTTAACATTTTTTTCGCTTCCTTTCTATAGCAACTTAACAGTCCAAGATAACATTTTATAGTGTATAAAATATAGGTCACAATTATTATATCATATGTAATAATTTTGAAAAGTAGAAATTAAGAGACAACACATTGTATTTAATATAAGTTTGCTAAATTGTATTTTTTTGACATAAATTCAATCTAATACCCCTCATAAAGCCTGCTGTGCTTTTTCTTAGTGGTTTTTGTCATTTTTTTGTCTATTTATTGAGTACTTTTGGACGCCGTGTTAAAACAGCGCTACGGGGAGGTGGATTTATGCGATTGAAAGTATCTAAATAAGAACGCCGCTTCTTCACGACGCCCGACAATACTAACGAGCAGGTACCCTTAGAGCCTCTTGAACGTAAACTGCCACACGCTTTCAAGCTGTCGAAGTTTGTCGTATGTACGGACGCGGGGTTGGCGAGTACCGCGAACAGGAAGCCGAACGATGCCGCAGAGATGGCCTAATTTTTTGTTATCGTCAATTTTTTGTTTGTTTGTCGCGTGATATAGTGTACAATATTTTCCGTTGGAGGTGATTGCGTGACGGATATGCCGAAAATGAATCCAAAATTAAAAATACTCATCCCCGTCGTCCGCGGCCTCGCCCAAACGCTGGGCAAGGACTATGAGGTGAATCTTCACGACGTTTCGATGCCCGAACACTCGCTCGTCCTCTGCGAGAACGGCTATGTAACCGGCCGCAGCGAAGGCGGCCCGATGACGGATTTCGGCCTGTTCATGCTGCAGTCCGAGAAATATCGCGATAAAGAAGGAATTTTCAACTACCTCGCTAAAAACAACAGGGGCGAGCTGATCAAATGCAGCTGCATCTTCATAAGAGACGAAGAGGGGCAGATAATCGCCTTCCTCTGCATCAACTACGACCTTAAAAAAGCCTTCGCGGCGCAGGAATTGATCGAAAGCCTCGTCAGCGTCGGCATGGGAAAGGTCGAGCAATACCCGGAAAGGCTCGAGGCGGGGGAGAAATCCGGCGGTAAATTCCCCGAGCTCGTGCGCGAATCTTTCGCTCAGAATTTGGAAGAGGTCATAGGAGATTCTCTCGAAACTGTCAGGAAGAACGCCGGCAAGCCGCTGAGATTCCTGACGAAGCCGGAAAAAAAGTTGATCATCCAGGAGCTCCTCGACAGAGGCTTTTTCCGCCTGAAGGGAGCCGTCGACACGCTCGCTGCCGAGATGGGCAACACAAAATTTACGATATACGCGTACATCAGAGAGATACAGAAACAGCGGGAGAACGCTAAATAATCACATCTCCGCGTGTACATTTATAGTTTTAGGTGTAAATTAATTTTTATCCTTGACAAAATTTCAATATGGTATAACAATATTCTATGGTTACATCAAAAAATTGATAAATAACAATTTTTTGATGTAACGTTTAAGCATCTATTTTTAATAACCGTTATTTCACATTCACTTCGCCGCGCCGAAAAGGGCGGCGCAACAAATCCAAGGAGGGAGAGAGAGAATGAAACTGATCGAGAGCCATCCGATCCTGGAGTACAGCCACGGTCGGGAAGTTGCATTCACCTTCGACGGGAAAGAGCTCAAGGGATATGAGGGGGAGCCCATAGCGATGGCGCTGCACGCCAACGGCGTCCAGGTCTACCGCGTCACGCCGGAGATGAAGAGGACGCGCGGTTTCTTCTGCGCCATAGGCAAATGCAGCTCCTGCTTCATGGTGGTGGACGGAGTCCCCAACGTACGCACCTGCGTAACGCCGCTTTCCGCGGGCATGAAGGTGGAGACGCAGAAGGACAAGGGACGCGTTCCCCTGGAAGTCTGCTAAGGAGGTAGAGAGAAGATGAAGAAGGTATATGAGACAGACCTTCTGGTCATAGGCGGCGGAGCCGCAGGCCTTTGCGCGGCGGCGGAAGCCGGGGGAGCCGGCGCCAAGGTGACCGTTATAGAAAGCGACCTGCACGCCGGAGGGCAGTTAGTCAAACAGACCCACAAATTCTTCGGTTCGAAAGACGAATACGCGGGGACGCGCGGCTACAAGATAGCGGACATCCTCCTTGAGGAGATAGCTGGGCTGGGAGACAGAGTGCAAATAAGCTGCAACTCCACAGTCACCGGCTACTACCCGGAAGACGGGGTATACACCGTGATGCAGGGAGAAGAAGAGTACTACCGCATCAAGGCGAAAAAAGCGGTGATAGCGACCGGGGCGCAGGAAAGAATGATCCCCTTCACGAACAACGACCTTCCCGGCGTATACGGAGCGGGAGCGGTACAGACCCTGATGAACGTATACGGCGTAGTGCCGGGCAAAAGAGTCGTCATGGTGGGAGCGGGCAACATAGGGCTCATAGTCAGCTACCAGCTTAAGCAGGCGGGAGTGGAAGTAGCGGCGGTAGTCGAAGCCATGCCTAAAATAGGCGGCTACTGGGTACACGCGGCGAAAATCAGAAGGCTGGGCATCCCCGTACTCCTAAGACACACCGTAGTGGAGGCCATAGGAGACAAAATACTCGAAGGCGCCGTGATCCAGGAACTGGACGACAAATTCCAGCTCATAGGCGAGCCGGAGAAAATAGAGTGCGACATCATCTGCATGGCGGTAGGACTCACGCCCACCACGGAACTCTTCTGGCAGGCCGGCTGCAAAATGCAATACGTTCCGCAGCTCTGCGGCTACGTCCCCTACAGAGACAAAAACATGCGCACCAGCAACCCCGACATCTGGGTGGCGGGAGACGCCTCTGGCATAGAAGAAGCCTCCGCAGCGATGGTAGAAGGCCGGGTTGCGGGGCACTCGGCGGCCAAAGCGCTGGGACTTCCGGTAGACGACGGTAAATTCGACGAATACTGGACGAGACTCCACCACCTGCGCGCCGGCGAAGTAGGAGAAAAAATCACAGCCGGCATAAACCAAGTACTCGTACAGGGATGGGAGGCGTAACAATGAGCTGCGACAAAGACAAACTCTTCAACAGCGGAGTGCTGGTAGAACACGTGGAAGGAGCGCTGCTGCCGCCGCAAGAGAAATGGGAAGCCAAAAAAGGCGGTTACGTGGTGATAGAATGCCCCAAGCGCATCCCCTGCAACCCCTGCCATACCAGCTGCCCCACCGGGGCCGTGCTGCCCTTCGAAGACATAAACGACACGCCGAAAATAGACTACGACAAATGCACCGGCTGCGGCATCTGCGTATCGCGCTGCCCGGGTCTTGCGTGCTTCGTGATAGACCTTACGGTGGGAAAAGGGCAGGCTCTCATCAAACTACCGTACGAAATGCTGCCGCTGCCGTCAAAAGGACAGAAAGTCAAATGCCTGAACAGAGTCGGCGAAGAAGTGGCGGAGGGGGAAATCACATCTGTGACGGAGCCTTCGAAAGACAAGACCTACGTTCTGAGCGTGCTCATCCCCAAAGATAAAGCGGACGACATCCGCGCCGTGAAGGTCCAGTAAAGGTGGTGTGCTGAAATGGCGAAAGCAAACGTGATATGCCGCTGCGAAGAAATAGAGATAGACACTATACGCGAGTGGATAGCGCGCGGCTATGACACATTCGACGAGCTCAAGAGAGAGCTTCGCGTCGGCATGGGCCCCTGTCAGGGACGCGGCTGCCGCGACATCATACTGCGCGAGATAGCTAAGGCGACCGGCAAACCCGTCGCCGAACTGTCCCCTGGGACGATGAGACCACCAGTTAAACCAATAAAAATAAGCCTCCTCGCCGAGGACTTCAGGGAAGGTGAGCACAGATGATAGATATCCCGAAAACAGCCGACATAGTGATAATAGGAGGAGGCGGCGTCGGCACCGCTACGGCCTATTATCTTGCAAAATCAGGAAGAAAAAACGTCGTCGTCCTCGAAAAGAACACGGTGTGCTCAGGCTCGACGGGACGCTGCGGCGCGGGCATCCGCGCGCAGTGGGGGCTTGAACTCAACTGCCGCATGGCGCTCGCCTGCCTAGACACCTTCGAACATCTGGACGAAGAGCTCGGCCTGCCTACCGGACTCAATCAGGGCGGCTACCTGCTCGTAGCCTATAAAGAAAAGGAATGGGCCCAATTCCAGAAGAACGTCGAGCTTCAGCACAGCCTCGGCATCATGTCGGAAGCTTTCACGGACGTCAAGCGCGCCCAGGAGATATGCCCCGGCGTGGCTGTCGACGACGCGATCGGCTTCACGTTCTATCAGAGGGACGGACACGCCGACCCCTTCCTGACGACCTTTGCCTTCCAGGAGGCGGCGAAGCGCTACGGCGCCACTTTCTGCAAATTCACCGAGGTCGTCGGCCTCAAGGCGACGAAGGGTGGGATGCTCGTCGAGACGAACCGCGGCAATATCGACTGCAAAGATGTCATAAACTGCGCGGGCTCCTGGGCGCAGGACGTCGCCGCGTTGGCCGGCGTCAAGCTGCCGAACTGGGCCGAGCGCCATCAGATAATCATAACGGAGCCGGTGGACCCGGGCGTCTGCCCTCCGATGCTGATGAGCTTCAGCGGCAACTACTACATCCAGCAGCGTCCGCACGGCTCTATCATCGCGGGCGAAAGCCCTTCGAGCGACATCAGGCTCGGCTACACGTCGAACGTCAATTCGATCGCGAGCATCGCGCGCACGGTGCTCAAGCTGCTGCCGCGCGCGAAGAACATCCGCGTCGTGCGTCAGTGGGCCGGACACTACGACATGACGCCGGATTCAGCGCCTATTCTCGGCGAGACGGACGTCAAGCACTTTTGGCACGCGACGGGCTTCTCCGGGCACGGCTTCATGCTCGCGCCGGTGGCCGGCCAGATCATGACAGCCCTGCTCAACGGAGACAAGCCGCCGTTCGACCCGACTATCATGGACTACAAAAGGTTCGAGCGCGGCGAAAAGATCGTGGAGCCGAACGTCGTCTGATATTTATTTCGCCCCTGTTTTCAATACGGCGGAAAACGGCCGCTTCGGCGGCCGTTTTTTGTTGCCGCCTATCTTGGATTTACAGAATTCCTTTTACGGGTTCAACGCTGCCCTCTATGGCTTCTCTTATTACGGGTTCAACGCTGCCCTCTATGGCTTCTCTTATGCCTGTAAGCCCGTAAGCGCAGATGAGCATGATATAGTCATTCAACTTGTATGCTATAACGTAGGACGGAAATGAGCGCCTCGTTTATTTTTTATGTTTTTTTCACGCGGATTTGCTCAAGAGCAACGCCCTTCACCCTTTTTTTCGTGAGCGGCATCAGCCGCGAACAAACCCGTGTGATCTACTTCGTCAATTATACAAGGAGCGTCCGTCAAGTATGTATTTTACAGCGTGTTCTCTGAGGTCTTTAGAATATAATGTCATGAATATAGGATACACCATCTCGTTACTCTTGGATAGTTGATGGATTATATCCTTTACACCGCGGTTTTTGAGGCTGTTCATGACGGAGAGCCAGTATTTCGAGCTCTCATTTTCCCCGATTTCTACTGTCAGGACTTCCTTGTGCCCTTCGGCGTTTATGCCGAGGATGACATACGCCGCAAGCTTTTTGATTATTCCGCTGTCTCGTACCGAATAGTGTATGGCGTCTATGTACAGCACCGGCCAGACTTCAGACAGTGACCGGTTCTGCCAGTCCTCTATCTCCGGCAGTATCTTGTCCGTGACGTTCGATATGAAGCCTTCTGAGGCCTCAAAACCATATACATCCATGAGCATGGCTGATATCTGCCTTGTCGTCATGCCATTTATATACATGGAGATTATCTTTCGATCTATCTCCGATATATCTTTCTGGCGTTTCTTGATAACTTTAGGCTCAAACGTGGAAGCCCTGTCCTGGGGAACTGATATCTTCATTGTTTCCAGGCTCGAGTTGACTGTCTTTTCCTTGTAGCCGTTCCGGCAGTAGTCCGAGTCCAAGCGTTCTGATTTCTCATAGCCAAGGTGGTCGTCCATCTCCGCTTCCATCATCTGCTTGATGGTACCGCCGAGCAGGTTCTTCAAGGCATCATGAATGTCCTCGGCAGTTTCGATGACGTACTACTGAAGAAGGCGCCTGATTATTTCTTCCTTGCCTTCCGTCATGACAACCCTGTGGACCGATTGTTTCTCTTTCCTCGTCTTAGCCATATAAAAAACCTACTGTGATTAGTTTATATCACAGAAGAACCGCCTCAAACCTTATGAATGATATTTACAGAGTCTTGTTTATAGACTCCAGTACCCGCAGACACCTCCGCCTTTACACGGATAATATTTTTTATTTGTTTTTAGCAAAATAATCTACCGGAGACTCGCTGTGGATATTTCTTTATGCTCCGATAACACTCACGCGTTCATGAGTGTGTATCTTCATTTTACAATGAAACCAGACTCTATCTATGTTTTACCCCCACTATTATGTACTTCTCACAGGTTATTACTGTATTTATTTAGTCTTCCAGTAACAATTAACTATTTATTTCTATGTTTGAATATCTTCATAAACACCGCCTAATATATCTGCTCTTTCCGACTCATGGAACAGATATACGGTAAACCTATATATCCATTTTTTGTTTTTGCTGCCTTTAAAAAAACTTGACTCAAATAGCACGATTGTATATAATCGACAATAAACAAAGATTCGGAGGGAGAAATCAATAATGCTTGCACATGAGTCTACGCATGAGATACAGAAAAGCGGCTTTCAACATAAGAGCCTGGTGGAAAATATCGTAGAGGAGATCGAGTCTAAGATCATCAGCGGCGAGTTCAAGCCTGGTATGCGTTTGATCGAACAAAACATGTGCGAACAGATGAATGTCAGCCGCTCCCCATTGAGAGAGGCTTTTCGTATTCTGGAAAATATAGGCTATCTTGTGAGCAACGCAAGAAAAGGTGTGTTCGTGAGCGAGCTGACATATAAAGACGCCGTAGATGTGTATACGATAAGAGCGAATCTTGAAAGCCTGGCGATATACCTTGCAATTAAAAATGATGACGGAACATTAACCGACCGCCTAACCAGCATTAACAAACAGATGCTCGTTTACGCTAATAGCGGTGACACGTGGAACTATGCAAAGTATAACAGCAAATTTCACGAGACGCTGATAAAGGCATGCAACAATCAGAGGCTTATCAACATGCTGGATATTTTCAGCAAGCAGACGAAGCGCTACCGGACTGGAGTAATGCTTTCTACGGGAAAGATGCAGGAATCGATAAAAAAGCATGAAGAGCTAATCGAATCCATACGAAACGGTAATGCAGAAAAGGCTGAAAAAATACGGAAGAAATCTATACTTGCGAATTTGAAGTACCTGCCAAAGTTGTTTTCTTAACATGGCCTATCAAAAGGGAGGATATTGAATGAAGATAAACGAAGAATTGTGCATAGGTTGTAAGCAGTGCGTTCCTTACTGTCCGGTTGGCTGCATAGCTACTAAAGGAGGCAAGGTGTATATCAATCACGACGAATGCGTTGACTGTGGCGTCTGCAAAAGGGCAAACGTCTGCCCGAAAGACGCTATTTACATGCCAGCTGAATGTTATGAGTATCCGCGCGCGATCCGCATGCAGTTCAGTGACCCAGGCATACAGCACCCTAACCTAAGAGCGTGGGGGCGTGGGACGGAAGAGGCTAAAACAAACGATGTCACTGCAAAGTTTAAAAGGGGTGAGTACGGCCTGCTCCTTGAATTTGGACGTCCCGGAACCGGCACTAGGCTATCGGAGATAGAAAAGGTGACTCTGGCAATGCGCGGTATGGGGATCCCGATAATCAAGGACAACCCGCTTTACGGCCTCCTTGAGCCAGATATTTCAGGTAAATTCAAGCCCGAATATGTCAATGAAAAGGTGCTCTCGGCAATACTTGAGCTTGTGATTACAGAAGATAAGCTAGAAGAGACGCTAAACAAGCTATTTCCAATATTTAAATCGCTAAATACTGTCGTTTCCGTGGGCCTCGTAAGCCGCTTCGACGACAACGCGGAACTTCCCGTAGTAAAAAAGTTGAAAAAACTTGGAATAGAGGTCAGGCCTAATGCGAAGATCAACGTTGGACTGGGCCGGCCGCTAATCGACTAGGAGGTTTTTCATGAGTCATTCGCTGCATCGTTATGGAACTGTTGAAAACCTGAAGAATGATTTTTGTATATATACAAGGGCCGCAAAGGGGATAAACCGGGATAACTGTGGAGATAAGCTCCGCGAGACACTTAATATCTACCTTTCAGAAAAGGTCGTCAATTTCGGCTCCAGCCATGCGGGCAAAAGCTATTTGAATGGCCTTGACCCTGAAGAATATGCAAAGACACTGGATAATTCCTACGGCATCATCGCGACATTTTCTGACCGTGAAGCCGTAAAGGGTGTGCTGATGAAGGCGAAAGCTGCCAAATTGGGCATCTCTACAGTAGTGAGCGGCCTGATCGACGAAGTCGTGCAAATTGCCCGCGAATGTGGATTAAAACCTCACACCGCGCTTCTGTCGCTGGGCGTTTATGGCGACACGTCGCTTCTGCCTAGCGGGGAGGTTCTTCAGTATACCACAATGTGTGGACACTCTTTGGTTTCACAGCATCTTGTGAAGGACGTAACCGAAAAGGTCAAAAAGGGAATAATGACTCCCGAAGACGCGGCCCTGATCCTGGCAAAGCCCTGCACCTGCGGCATATTCAACACGGACCGCTGCGCGCAGCTTATGAAAGAACGTCTTGCCGCGGACAGTAAAAATTTATAATTTAGCTTTTGCATACAATCGACAATTATGCAATTGGGGGTAATATGATGAAAGATTGTGCTCTGCTCACACCGGCGAAGATCGGCCCGGTAGAAATAAAAAATCGCGTGATCGTATCGTCGATGTGCCTTTATTATTCAAACAAAAACGGCGATGTCACAGATAAAATGATCGCGTTTTTTAAAAACAGGGCAGAGGCGGGGATCGGTGCGTTTATAATTCCCGCGAATCCGCACGGCGCGAATAAGAGAGCGCGGGGATCGCTATCGGACGATTCACGGATCGCCCAGTGGGAACCGCTGCTTAACGTTATACATGACGCTGGTGCGAAAGTTTTTAATCAGATTCACCCCTCCGGGACTCAATTTGGCCGCGCTGGGTTTGATGAGTCCCCCTTCGAGCTTTCCACCGAAGGTATACGTAAGATGATCGAATCTTATGCTCAGGGGGCACTTCGCGCAAAAAAAGCCGGTTTTGACGGGGTCGAGATACATGGGGCCCATGGGCATGAGGTGGCTCTTCTTCTTTCCGAACTGCTCAATACCCGTAAAGACCAATATGGCGGGAATCTGGAAAACTGTGCGCGTAACGTTACAGAGATGATTTCGCGTATCAAAGAGCTTTGCGGAGGAGATTTTCCCGTCATTTTAAGGATCAGCGGCGAGGAAAGAATACCGGGAGGCCGCACCATTGAAAAATCGTCGGAGATATGCTGTCTGGCGGAGGCGGCGGGCGCCGACGCCATACACGTTTCCGTAGGAATGCCCGCCAGCGAGGAATGGGAATGCCCTCCCTCCGAGATACAGGAAGGGCACCTGGGTTACATGGGTAAATACCTTAAGGAAAGGCTTAAAGTACCCGTGATTGTTGTCGGCCGTATCGTTGATTGGAACGTCGCTAATAAAATGGTCGAAGAGGCGGAGGCGGATTTCTGCGCGATTGCGCGAACTGTCCTCGCCGATGGAAACTGGATGCGCGCGGTAGGCAACGACGATTATCCGATACGCCATTGCATCGCCTGCAATCAGGGGTGCCGCACCCGCAGAGAGCAGAACAAGACGCAGTGCGAGTGTTTGCAGAATCCCCTTACAAGCCGAGAGGAGCTCTTTGACCTTAACGAGCAGGACGCGGCCGGTAAAAAGGTGTGCGTGATCGGGGCCGGGCTTTCCGGGTTGGAGGCGGCAAATGTCTTTGCCCACAGAGGAGCAGCAGTGACAGTTTTTGATGAGGCGGGGAGCATCGGCGGCCTTTTCCGCGCGGCCAGCGCCGCCCCCGGCAAATCAAATTACATTGACGTGATCGGCTACTACCAGCAGGTTTTGCCCATTTATCACGTCAGCTTCCAGCTGGGAGAAAAAATCAATGAAATACCCGAGGGGGACTGGGATCTCGTCGTCGTGGCCGTTGGCGGGAAGGCGATAATCCCGCCGATAAAGACGGCGCCCTCCGCCAAGGTGGAAAAAGCGGCTGAGATGCTGATGTCGGGAAAATGCGACGCCGAGAGCTATGTCGTCGTCGGCGACGGGCTTGTAGGCTATGAGACAGCTGATTATCTCTCTCAGAGAGGTAAATCCGTCATCGTCATCGGCAACGATCCGCGGGAACAGGATGCGCTGCAGGGCATAGCGCGCTGGCATTTTATGAAAAAACGTTTTGCGGAGGCCGGCGTCAAGGTCATTCGCCACAGCACAGTTTTGTCGATAGACGAGGGCGGATTTGACTACCAGGACAATGAAGGGGCCGATCATCGTTTCGATGGCGCTTTTTCCTATGTGCTGGCCTGCGGATACGTTCCCGACAAAAAGGCGGTTGCAAAGCTGGCGGAAAAGGCCGGTAAGGCGATTGTCGTCGGAAGCTCCGCTAAGGGCGGAGATGCGATGGATGCAATCCACGACGCCTTTGATAAAGCGATATCCTATAAATTTTGACGAGGCGGAGCAGCGACGATGACAGAGAGTGAAAAGATACTGGCAGCTAAATCAGGCAGAGCCTTCGTCCGCCCTGGCGACATGGTCGAGGTTCCGGTCGATATGGCGATGATACATGATAACAACGCAGCGCTGACGATTGAGAATTTTTATAGAATCAACTCTGCCAATGTTTGGTCCCCAGAGAGGGTTACGTTGTTTATGGACCACCATAGCCCGTCAACGACAGTCAAGGCGGCCAAGCACCACGATATGATGAGGAAGTTTGCCGCGGAGCACGGCATTAAAAAAATCCACGAGTGCGGCTGTGGTATCAGCCATGTCGTTATGTACGAAGAGGCATTGTTAAAGAAGGGGGAGGTCGTGGTAGGGACGGATTCCCATACGACCGGAGAGGGCGTAAACGGCTGCTTCGCAGTCGGCATCGGCGCCAGTGAGATGGCGGCCGTGCTTGTAAAGGGCTCGATATGGTTTAAGGTCCCTGAGACGGTAAGGGTCAACGTTTTCGGGAAATTTCCCTTTGGCGTTATGCCGAGAGATCTTGTTAATTCTGTCCTCTCTTATTTTGGACCGAACGGCGCCAACTACTGCGCGGTCGAATATGGAGGAGACGCGTTTCTGACAATGCCGCTTGACGGCAGAATCGTGGCGTGTGTGATGAGCGCCGAGATGGGAGCTAAAAACGCGATGGTCCTTGACAACGAAACCGCTCCGGAGAGCAAAGGATACCGCGTTGTAAAAAATTTCAATGCGGAGACACTTGAACCGACAGTGGCCCTCCCGGGACTGCCGACGAATATAGCCCCCATATCTGAGGTCGCGCCGGAAAAGATCAAGATCAACCAAGCCGCCGTTGCCTCGTGCGCGGGCGCGCTGCTCAGCGACCTTGCCGCAGCCGCCGCCGTTCTCAAGGGCCACCGGGTCAGCGCCGGTGTGAGGCTGCTAGTCATGCCCGCCACGCGCGCAATATACAACAAGGCCCTGGCGCTAGGGTATTTAAGCATCTTGAGCGAAGCGGGCGCCGTCATAACCTCTCCCTCCTGCGGGGCCTGCGGGGCGCACGATGCCGGAATACTCGCCCCCGGCGAGGTTTGCGTAAGTTCCTCTACAAGGAACATGCCGGGCAGGATGGGCGACGGCGGAGTCGTCTATCTCGCCAGCAGCGCCGCCGTTGCCGCCTCTGCGATAACCGGCTATGTATCTGACCCCAGAGCGCTTTTATCTGAAAGGGGCTGCTGAAGATCATGACCAGCAGATGTTGGAAGCTTGGCGATAATGTCTCAACCGATGAGATAATTTCCACCCGCTGTCTTACTTTGACGGATAAAGACGAGCTTAAGCGGCATATTTTTAAAAATATACGTCCGGAAATCGCGGATAAGGTTCAGCCGGGAGACATCCTGATCGCGGGGGAAAATATGGGTTATGGATCGAGCCGCGAGCACGCCCCTCTGGCGCTTCTGGGAGCGGGAATCAAAGTCATCGTAGCGTGTTCTTTCGCAAGATTGTTTTTTCGGAATTGCATAAACCTTGGCATTGCCGCAATCACCGCTCCTGAAGCCGTGCGGGATATCTGCGAGGGCGACGCGCTCAAAGTGGATTTGCAAAGGGGCATTATCTTCAATGGAACGCAGAGGAAACAGTATCGTTTTAATACGTTCCCAGATTATATACAAAAATATCTATTGAAAGGAGGCCTGATCAACGCCATTAACGATGAAAGACCGGAGTAGGCGTCGTTGCTTTCAGGATCTTGGGCGTCAAATGTTATAGCCACATATTATAAGGGAGGTTCTATCAAAATGAAAAAATTGGTGTCCGTGCTTACGTTGATATTTGTTATTTCTGCAGTTTTTGCCTACGCGCTTCCTGCGTGCGCCTCCGAAGCCGATAATTGGCCGAACAAGAAAATAGAGCTGATTTGGCATTCAAAGGCCGGTTCCGGCGGCGATCTCTACCTCAGAGCTCTTGCCCGTTTCCTCGAGAAAAAGACTGGGCAGACCGTAATAGTCAATAACGTCACCGGCGCTTCCGGCGCAAATGCCTGGACAAAGGTCAACAAGGCAAAGCCGGACGGATATACGATTTTAGGCGTATCCTCAACGTTTGTAGCGTCGCCTATCGTCAACAAACTGTCTGTGAACTATACGGATTTTGAGCCTGTAGCGCGCATGTTTATTGACGCTACGTGTATTTATGTTGCGCAAGATTCAAAATATAAGACACTCTCCGACCTTATCGCGGACGCGAAGGCGCACCCCAGCGAAGTCTCTTTCGCGGGCGGAACCGCAGGCAATATAGAGTTTATCGCGGCCAGAGAACTTATGATGAAGGCCGGATGCAAGGTCTCCATCATCCCCTTTGAGGGTGGCGGAGACGGCGCGATATCCGTGCTTGGCGGTCATGTAAGCGCCGGAGTCGGCGAATACGCGGAGATGGCCTCTTCCGTGGAGGGTGGGAAGATGAGGATCCTCGCGACTTTCAATAAGCTCCCGGGACTGCCGATACCCTCCGTCGCAGAGGCTGGATATCCCAACGTTAAGGTTGAAAAGCTTCGCGGCATCGTGGTGCCCAAAGGAACGCCGACCCCCATCATCAATAAGCTTACGAAACTTTTGAAAGAAGCGATGTCGGATCCTGACTTTAAAGCTTATTACACTTCAAGCAAACTTGTACCGGCGTTTGCGGAGGCGAAAGAATTTAAAAAGATACTCTCAGATCAGACAAAACAGGTGGAAGATTCCTTAAAAGACGTTAAATAAAAACGTTTCGCAGCCGGCGCCGTGGCAGATGAATCAAACAACGGCGCCGGGCACTCTAAATATGGAGGAAAATATTATGTTCAGAAAAGAAGATTGGATATTCGGTTTGATTTCAATCATCATAGGGGGTTTTGTTCTGTTTAGCACCCAAAGTCTGCTCCGCGTGCAAAATATGACGGACCCCGCAGGACCCGCTGCATTGCCGCGTATAATCGCCGTAGTGATGATTATAATCGGGGTAATTCATGTGTTCTTTTCTTTACTGAAAATAAAAAATTGCCGTGTTCTCGGACAAGCTGGCGGTAGAGCCGCTGGCATGCTTAAACCGGTTTTTATGATTGTGGCGGCAAGCATAGTATTTATTTTCTGTCTTGATATACTGGGCTACCCTATAGCAATGCTGCTTCTGATCATTGCCGTTATGTCCTTCGCAGGCGTGCGCGATATAAAGAAGCTTGCGATGACCTCGGTAATAACCACGGCTGTCCTCTTTGCCGCGTTCTTTTACGGTTTGAATGTCAACTTGCCTCTGGGAATCTTCGAGAGATTCTTCTAGCGGACGAAGAAGGAGAAGTGAATTATGGGCACAAACTTTATATTAGGGCTTCAATCTGTATTTCATCTCAATTCGCTGCTGGCTCTCGGATTTGGTGTACTGTGGGGCACGGTCGGCGGAATGATCCCCGGTATCAACGCGACGATAGCGATGGCCCTCCTGCTTCCCTTCACTTGGGGCCTGACTCCCGCCGTTGCGGTGATAATGCTTGCCGGAGTGTACTGCGGAGGAGAATATGGGGGGTCTATTCCAGCCATTTTGATTGGGACTCCGGGAACCAATGCAGCGGCGTGTACCGTCTTTGACGGATACGAGCTGCATAAGAAAGGAGAGACGAGCACGGCGCTTTACGCGTCGCTTCTGGCCTCTGTCTTTGGCGGGCTCGTCGGGGCCGCGCTTTTGGTCTTTATTGCCCTGCCTCTGGCCTCGCTCGCCCTGGCATTTGGCCCCGCCGAATATTTCTCGTTGGCGCTGCTGGGACTGACGCTTATCTGTTCTTTAGGAGAGGATAATGTACTTAAAGGGATTTGGGCCGGGCTCTTCGGAATGCTGCTCGCGACGATCGGCTTTGACCCCGTGGCAGGCGCTTTACGGCTTACGCTTGGCCTGCCCTCACTCTCGGACGGACTTGAAATGATCCCCCTGATGATGGGCCTCTTTGCCATATCGGAGGTCTTCAGGCAATCGATGGAACTGAAAACCGGCGTCGTCATGGAGCAAAGAAAGATTGACATGTCGTTCCCAGGATGGAGCACCATAAAAAAATGGATTCCATGCGCCGCGGCCTCCTCCTTGCTGGGGGTCGTCATCGGGGCGATGCCGGGCGCCGGAGCCACCGTCGCCTCCTTTCTGAGCTACAGTGGCACGAAAAAATGGAGTAAAGACCCGGATTCTTTTGGAAAGGGAAATCCCTTGGGTGTGATTGCACCGGAGTCGGCAAACAACGCTGTTACAGGCGGCGCGATGGTTCCGCTACTGGCGCTTGGCATACCCGGCTCTAACTCGACAGCGATAATGCTCGGAGCCTTGATAATCCATAACGTCACCCCGGGCCCGATGCTCTTTGTCAATCACCCGGATATACCGTATGGTATATTTACAGCCCTTTTTGTAGCAAATATTTTTATGCTCTTTGTCGGACAGATATGCATTAAATTCGCCGTGCGTATCGCGAATATATCAAAGCCGTCTTTGCTTGCTCTGATAATCGCGCTGGTATTCACAGGCTCCTATGCTTACAGCGGTGAAATTTTTGACATCTGGGTGGCGTTGGTCTGTGGTATTATTGGCCTTGCAATGAAAAAAGGGCATCTGCCTCACGCCGCGACCGTACTTGGTTTCGTCCTCGGTTCGATTATGGAGACAAATCTGAGAAGAGCCCTGATATTGACCAAAGGGAGCTATATGATGGTTTTCATGAATTCAAAAATAAGCTCGGTGTTGATTTTCATTGCACTGTTTTCCGTACTGTGGGCGCTCTTTAAGCCGTTCTATGATTCGATAAAGGCGCGCCGACAGGCCGCTTAAGCCCCAAGCAGGGATAAGCCTGATAATGGGTAACATCTTCCAACAAG
The DNA here is from genome assembly GCF_000712295.1 of Synergistes jonesii. NCBI lineage: Bacteria > Thermotogati > Synergistota > Synergistia > Synergistales > Synergistaceae > Synergistes > Synergistes jonesii. The sequence goes on from NZ_JMKI01000035.1 coordinate 69,612, forward strand.
CCATCGCTTTTTTCGTAACGTTCGCGATTGGCATGGTAGGATGCTTCTTATTCAAAATCCTCAAAATACCAAACCCTGCATTATTGGGAGCGATGTTCAGCACAAGTATACTCAGTGTCTTTGGATATTACCCCAGCTTTCCACTTAGGCCGATTTCCTTCTGTGCGAATGTCGCCATTGGCATAATGCTTGGTAAGCAATTTAATCGGACACTCCTTACGCATATAAGTAGGCTCTTACTGCCCGTCATCTCGGCCGCCACAGGATTGATTTTACTCTCTTTGCTGTGCGGATGTACCTTTTATAAGCTTACAGACGTTGATTTAAAGACCGCCCTGATTGCGACCTCTGCAGGCGGCATAACGGAGATGGTGGTCTTTGGAATGTCTATGGATGCAAATCTTCCTATCATTGCCTGCGTGCAGGTCTTTCGCGTCGTGATTTTTCTTACCGTGATACCCTTCATCGCGTTGTTTGATAAAGAACAGTCAGAACGCCTAAAAAAAGAAAACTTGATAAAAGAACAATATGATGTCAGAAACTGGTTCTACAAATCAGACTATATCGTTTTATTGGCGATTTCATTTTTATTAGGCGCCATGGCAACATATTATAGGGTTCCGGCTGGGGCCATGCTGGGAGCTATGCTCGGCGCTGGCAGCTATTCTTTCTTTATTAACAGGCGATACTATTGCAGCCTGCGCATAAGGCATCTGGCACAAATCGGGCTTGGCCTGGTAATGGGACGAAGAATGACATCTGAAACTGTACTGCAGCTTACGTATATCCTAATACCAACCGTTATTACCGCATTTATCATGATGATAGGATGCTCTCTTCTTGCCATAATAATAAAAAAAATAAGCAAAATGGACATCTTAACTTGTCTTCTTTGTGTATCTCCAGCCGGACTGAGTCAAATAGCTGTTTTCGCCGAAGAAATAGGAGTAGATTCATTGACCGCATCTGTCTTTCATTCCATAAGAATTATAGCAATAGTCTCGCTATATCCTTGGATCATATTGCAAGTCGTTTCATCTTGACTTTCCCTTTTTAAATTTTAACTTGAATTTTTACTAGAGCGCGTTCACACTAATAGACAATATTCCATTGATGTGCGATAATGCGCACATGGAAATCACTCAAGAACAATATGATCGTATCGAAAAATACTTGCCCCGTCAGCGCGGGAATGTGAGTATGAGTAATCTCCAACTGATCAATGCGATACTGTATGTCACGGAAAACGGCTGCAAGTGGAGGGCACTGCCGAAATCCTATGGGAACTGGCATACGATTTATGTACGCATGAACAGGTGGAGCAAAAATGGCGTTTTACAGCGCGTGTTTGAAGTGTTGCAAGTGGAGAACATTATTCGCATAAGGGTCGAGGCGGTCTGCCTGGACAGCACATCGGTAAAGGTTCATCCCAACGGAACGGGAGCTTTAAAAAAAGAGGAAAACAGTCCATTGGAAGATCGAGAGGCGGGCTCACAACGAAGATTCATATGGTCACCGCAACTGACAGATCGGCTGTCAGCTTCGTGCTATCCGGAGGAGAAGCCCATGACTCGCCGGAAGGCATAGCTCTGCTTGACAAGATCATAAGAGTCCCAGAGCAAAAATACATCCTGATGGACAGAGCTTATGAGGGAGAGAATATGCGGAGCGAAGCGATGGAGAAGGGATATTTTCCGGTTGTTCCTCCAAAATCGAACCGCAAAGATCCATGGGAGTATGATAGGGAGAGATATAAGCAACGCAATGAGATAGAGCGATATTTCTTGCGTCTTAAGCGGTTTCGGAAAATATTTACCCGTTACGATAAGCTTGACGTGCTGTTCTGTGGGTTCATCTACTTTGCTATGATCGTAGATGCAATTTAATGTGAACAGACTCTAATTAAGCGATGTCTACCCCAAGTTTAGTAGGCCAATTTGGTAGTGTAACTTATTCTGTGTAAACCCCTTGCCCCTGGATCGATGTAAGACATCAAAGGGTTACCGTTACTGCTTCAGTATCACCATAATGACATACGCTATCCGGGCTGTCAATGGACTGCAGCCCGGACTTTTCTTATAGGCGTTTAGGGCTATTCCAGATCTCCGGGTTCTATGCGTTCCTCAAAGTAAATGCACAGCTGTGACAGAATTTTACTCCAGTCCCTGTCCCTGCCGGTCCACTTTTCAGTGATGTCCATCGTCGCAAGATAAAGGAGCTTGAGAAGGGCGTCGTCTGAGGGGAAGATCGTACGTGTTTTTGTCACTTTCCTGAGCTGCCGGTTGTAGTTCTCGATCTGGTTTGTCGTATAGATCATCCGGCGCAGCTCATAGGGATACTTGAAATAAGCGGATAACTGAGGCCAGTTGTTCCGCCAGCTCGCTACCGAAGACGGGTATTTCGAGCCCCACTTCTCTTCAAGTCTGTCAAGCCCTTCCTCGGCCTGCTCCAGTGTAGGAGCCTGATAGACACCCTTCAAATCATTCATAAAAGCCTTAATGTCCTTGTAAGAGACGAATTTTGTCGTGTAACGGATCTGATGGACGATGCAGCGCTGGACTTCGGCCTTGGGATATACGGCGCTTATCGCATCTGCAAAGCCTGTCAGGCCGTCGACGGAGATAATGAAAATATCTTCGGTACCGCGATTACGGATCTCGTTAAGGACACCGACCCAGTACTTGGCGCTCTCATTTCCGCCGACCCACAGGCCAAGGACTTCACGATGCCCGTCCAGTCTGCCT